>JALHPN010000001.1 GCA_022842465.1 Polyangiaceae bacterium
ATGGTCATGCCGGGCGACAACGTCACGATGACGATCGAGCTCATCACCCCCGTCGGCCTCGAGGAGCAGATGCGCTTCGCGATCCGCGAGGGCGGCCGCACGGTCGGCGCCGGCATCGTCACGAAGGTGCTCGAGTAGGCCAAAAGGCCGGCAGCATCTGCAGAGTGGCAGAGCTCTGCAGATGCGATTTGCAAGTCCTGGGGCCGTGAGCTAAAACGCGCGGCCCCGCGTAGTCCCGAGATTCCGAGGTCAAGAGAGACATGGCATCCGCCACCACGATTCGCATCCGCCTCCGGGCGTTCGACCACCAGCTCCTCGACAAGTCGGCCAACGACATCGTCGAGACCGCGAAGCGCACGGGCGCGCGCGTGGCCGGTCCGATCCCGCTCCCCACCCACATCTCGCGCTACACGGTCCTCCGCGGTCCGCACGTCGACAAGAAGTCGCGCGAACAGTTCGAGATCCGCACGCACAAGCGGCTCCTCGACATCCTCGAGCCGACGCAGCAGACGCTCGACGCGCTCATGAAGCTCGACCTGTCGGCGGGTGTCGACGTCGAGATCAAGTCGCCCCGCTGACCGGCGCTTCAGATCAGAGGCTCATCATGGCAACCATCGACGTATTCAATCTGAAGCGCGAGAAGGTCGGCACCGTCGACCTCGCGGACGAGGTCTTCGCAGGCGAGGTCAAGGAGCACCTCTTCTACGAAGTCGTGAAGGCGCAGCTCGCGAGCAAGCGCCAGGGCACCGCGGCGGCGAAGAACCGTTCGGCCGTCAGCGGGTCCACGAAGAAGATGTACAAGCAGAAGGGCACCGGCAACGCGCGCCACGGCTCGAAGCGTGCGCCCGTGTACGTCGGCGGTGGCCAGGCGCACCCGCCGCGTCCGCGCGAGTGGGCGTACCGTCCGCCGCGTCAGGTCCGGCTCGGCGCGCTCCGGAGCGCGCTCTCGAAGTTCAACAAGGAAGGCCGCCTCGTCGTGGTCGACCGGTTCGAGCTCGCCGAGATCAAGACGAAGGGCGTCATGAGCGCGCTCGCCTCGCTGAAGACGCAGAAGTCGACCCTCGTGGTCGATGCGGCCTCGAACGAGAACCTCAAGCTCTCCATCCGCAACTGCAAGGACCACCAGTTCCTGCCGCCGGAAGGCGTCAACGTCTACGACCTGCTCCGCTTCGACACGCTCGTCCTCTCCAAGGACGCGGCGAAGCAGCTCGAGCAGCGTCTGCTCGCCGACAAGGCGGGAGGTGCGAAGTGACCCCCGAATCGATCATCAGGAAGCCCATCTTCCTCACGGAAAAGTCGAACGCCCAGCGTACGGCCGGTAACCAGTTCGTGTTCGAGGTCCTGCGGGGCGCGAACAAGATCCAGATCAAGGAAGCCGTCCAGAAGCTCTTCAACGTGAAGGTGGAGAGCGTCAACACGATGGTCTACCGCGGCAAGGACCGCCGGATGGGCCGCGGCTACGCCAAGATGCAGAACTGGAAGAAGGCGGTCGTCACCCTCAAGGAAGGTGACAACATCGACTTCTTCGCCGACGCGCAGAGCGAGGGCTGAGACCATGGGTGTCAAGACGTACAAGCCGACGTCCCCGGCGCGGCGCTACTACACGGGGTACGACTTCAAGGAGCTCACCAAGGGCAAGGAGCCCGAGAAGAGCCTCCTCGAGCACCAGACGAAGTCGGGTGGTCGTAACGCGCACGGGCGCATCACCAGCCGCTTCCGCGGCGGTGGACACAAGCAGCGCTACCGCATCATCGATTGGAAGCGGAACAAGATCGGCGTGCCGGCCACGGTCGCCTCGATCGAGTACGATCCCAACCGCACGGCGCGCATCGCGCTCCTTCACTACGCGGACGGCGAGAAGACCTACATCCTCGCGCCGGACGGCCTGAAGGAAGGCGACAAGATCGTCTCCAGCCGCAACGCCGACATCAAGCCGGGCAACTCGATGCCGCTCCGGCACATCCCCCTCGGCACGAGCATCCACAACATCGAGATGCGCAAGGGCAAGGGCGGCCAGCTCGTGCGCTCTGCCGGCGTCTCGGCGGTGCTCATGGCCAAGGACGGCGACTACGCGCAGGTGCGCCTCCCCTCGGGCGAGGTCCGCCAGATCCACCAGGACTGCCGCGCGACGGTCGGCCAGGTCTCGAACATCGACCACGCCAACATCTCCATCGGCAAGGCCGGTCGTACCCGTTGGCTCGGTCGTCGCCCGCACCAGCGCGGCGTCACGATGAACCCGGTCGATCACCCGATGGGCGGCGGCGAGGGTCGTACGTCCGGTGGCCGTCACCCATGCTCGCCGTGGGGTCAGCTCGCCAAGGGTCTCAAGACGCGCAACAACAAGCGCACGGACGGCATGATCGTCAAGCGCCGCGGTCAGAAGGGTTAGTAGGAGCTTCCCATGCCTCGTTCAGTGAAGAAGGGCGCGTTCGTCGACGGTCATCTCATGGAGAAGATCGCGGCGGCGCAGGCGACGCAGTCCAAGAAGGTCATCAAGACCTGGTCGCGCCGCAGCACCATCACCCCGGAGGCCATCGGCCTCACGTTCGCGGTCCACAACGGCCGCAAGTTCGTCCCGGTCTTCGTCACCGAGAACATGGTCGGTCACAAGCTCGGCGAGTTCGCGCCGACGCGCACCTACCACGGTCACTCGGGCGACAAGAAGGCGAAGGTCGGGCCGGGCAAGAAGTGACCTGACGGTCACGCGAGCCCTCTCGCGAGAGGAAGGCCTCTCGGTCCACGCGACCGGGAGGCCTTCGTCGTTCTGTCGAGGGATCTCTTCCTCGGCGCGTCCGCGGGGGAACGGGAGTGCCCTTCGCGTCACGGTAGACGTGACCCCGAGGTCATGGCGAGCGACGAGCGCGACGCGGATCCGCTCGCGATCTCGGCTTGGCATCGGAGGTGCTGACGCTCGGCGCATGAACGGGCGACGCTTCCTTGCCTTCCTCCTCTCCTCGGCGTCGCTCGGCGCAGTGGCCTGCACGACGAGCCCTCCGGATGCGAGTCCCGACGTGCGCCCCGGGCATGTCCGGAGCGCCATCATCGGGGGCATCCTCGACAAGGCGCACCCGGCGGTCGTGGCGCTCGTCCTCGGGAAGGACGCGCCGGCAGGGGGAAACTGCTCGGGCACGATCGTGAAGACCGACCCCGCGACGCGCGTCGGCTGGGTCGCGACGGCCGCACACTGCGTCGACGGCGGCGTCCGGCGCGTCGTGCTCGCGGAGGACATGGGGGCTCCGGATGCCGTCTCCTTTCCGGTTCTCGACTACGAAGCGGACCCTCGCTACGGGGAGGACTGGGACGCCGACTTCGCGATGGTGCGCATCCTCGGCGTCGATGCCACGACGCCCGTCCTGCCGCTCGCGGGGCCGTCCGACGGTCTCGCCGTCGGAGCCGTCGTCACGAGCGTGGGGTACGGCACGACCGAGGCGACCTCGGCGAACACGAGCAGGCGATCCATCGTGAAGGAGGTCGCGAGCCTCACGACCGAGCTCGTCGGCTACGAGCAGTCCGACGGCGGGGTGTGCTTCGGCGACAGCGGCGGGCCCGTGGTCGCCGGGGCGTCGGGCGCCGCTCGCGTCGTCGCGATCCACGCGTTCGTCGCCGGCGGCTGCACGGGGGAGGGCTACAGCGCGCGCGTGACGAACGGCCGAGCGTTCTTCGACACGCAGCTCTCGAAGACCCCTCCGGCACGGACCTGCGCGCTGTGTCGCGCGTCCGCGCGTGCGGGGAACGGGGCGTGCGCCTCCCTCCACAACGCCTGTCGCGAGAACGATGCCTGTCGGGGCTCCGAGGACTGCATCGCGAGCGGGAAGGACCCGGCTGGCTGCGCGGCCGAGCACCCGCTGGCGACGGGGCCGTTGCTCGCCGTCGCGAGCTGCTCCTGCGGCGTCTGCGCGGACGTCTGCGGGGACGAGCCGGCGTGCGTCGGGGCAGGACGGTGCGGGACGACGATCGACGAGCCCGCCGCGTGTGCCTCCTGCATCGAGGGCGCGTGCTGCGAGGCACACGCTGCGTGCACCGCCGACGGCAGGTGCCACGACTGCGTCGAGCGCGACTCCGCGTCCACGTTCTGCCAGAAGAACGCTCCGCGCCAGGCGCTTGCGGTGTGCGTGCAGGACAAGTGCGCGACCGCGTGCGCAGGCTCGCGCATCGCGACCGTCGGTCCGGACGCTCCGGCCCCCGCGCCCGACGTCATCGATCAGGCCCCGGCGTCGGAGGAGGAAGAGGAGGGGGGCTGCCGCATGGCTCCTGCGGGTCGCTCGTCCCCGTGGCTCACGCTGGGAACGTTCGCGGCGCTCGTCGCGATGCGGGCGAGGAGGAGGCGAATCGAAATCGTGCGACGGCCGGCTGCGCCCTGGCTCTACGAAGCACCATGACACGCTGCGAATTCTGCGGGACCCGGGCTCCCGTCACGTCGGTCGTCTTCCGCCAGAACACGGGCATGATCGTCTTCCGCCAGACCCGAGCCTGGGAGGGGCACGCGTGCCGGGACTGCGGACGGGCGATTTTCCGCCGCGCGACGCTCCACACGGCTCTCTTCGGCTGGTGGGGGACGATCTCGCTGTTCGTCACGCCGGTGTTCCTCGTGCTCAACGTCGTCCACCTCGCGAGGGTCCTCAGGATGCCCTCCGTGGAGGTCGTGCGCCGCGCCCAGCTCGCGGCGCACGAGGCCTACGCGCAGAACCTCCTCGCGACGAAGGACCGGAGGACGGTGGCCGAAGTGCTCCAGCGCGAGTCCGGCGCATCCCGCTCCGAGGTGGAAGCGTTCCTCGACGGGCTCGTCGCCGCGCGCGCGGCCTGACGAGTCCGCGCGGCGGCCTCAGAACGCGCCCGTCACCGTCGTGTGCGCCACCAGCAGGAAGCTGAAGGGCAGGGTGTCGAGCGATAGGTTCAGCCCTGTCGCCACGGCCAGCCCCATCCACGACGCCAGCTCGGCCGATCCGGCCGGCCGCCGCACGCGCAGGCCGCCCCGCAGGATCAGACCCAGCGTCAGGATCGCGGCGACCGACACCTGGATGGACAGCCAACGCCCCCAGTCGAAGCCGACCGGATAGAGCAGGGAAAGCGGCAGGACTGCCGCCGCGATCGCCAGGACGCTCGCGCGGGGCGCGCCGCAGAGCGCCAGCAGACGCACCACCGGCACGACCGCCGCGGCCATCGACGGCAGCGTGACCGCCAGCCGTCCGCCTCGGGCGCGCAGGGCCCCCGCCACCTGTGCCGCGCCGCTGTCGCCGCGCGCCAGCCAGGCGATGGCCCCATCACAGATATCCGGGGCCACCGGGCCTCCGGCACGGATCGCGGCGCACATCGCGTCGATCCGAGGCGCCGTCGGGTGGCGCAGCGTGTGGACCGCGGCCCAGATCACCGCCAGCACCGTGGCTCCCGCAAGCACCCGGCCTGCATTCGCCGCCAGCATCTCGGGGCGCAGCAGGTGCAGTGCAACCAGCCAGGCCGGCAGCAGCAGCACCCCCACCTCGTGCCCGGCCGCGCAGGTTGCAGCCAGCGAGGCCGACAGCCCCACCCGCCCCAGCCCGCCGCCGGGCAGCGCCACGAGCAGCAGCGCCACGAGCCCGATGATCTCCTTGCGCAGCCCCGAGGATGGGGACGCGCCGTAGACGAAGGCGAAGAACGCCGCGCTGAGCACCGCCAGCAGGACCGTCTCCCTCTGCACCCGCCAGGCCCGCCAGACCAGCACCCCCGTCAGCCCGTAGAGGGCCACGACGAGCAGGCCCTGCAACGCACCCAGAAGCGTCATCACCGGCACCCCGGCTGCCCCGGCCAGCGCCAGGAGCGCGCTGCCGAAGGGCCCGCGCCGGACCGGTCCGCCTGCCGAATTGATCAGCCAGTCGCCCTGCGTCCAGGGACGCCCCCCCAGATCGAGCCAGTGGCGCAGATGCCGGATCTGGCCCAGCCCGCTGAGCGCGAAAAGGCCCAGCGCGGCCAGCAGCCAGGCCAAGCTGGCGGTACGGCGGGTGCCGGACGGACCGTGGGACATGGGGCGCATCATACCGAGCGGCCGTCAGCCTCGACGTGCGGCGAGCCAGGTGACGGCATCGTCCGGGGAGAGGTGCGCCGTCTCGACGCCGTCGCCGACCCGCACCGTGGCGACACCGTTCGCCGCGACCTCCACCGACGCCATGAGTCGGATCCCCAGCGAGCGCGCGAGGCCGAGCGCAGATCGGAGCGAGTCGCCGTCCGCGCCGTCGAAGACGGAGAGCCCGGCGTGACGGAGGGCCTCGCAGAGCGCCTCACGGATCCGGCGACACGCGGACGTGTCGGTGACGACCTGGCAGAGCACGTCGGCGGCGCCGTCGCGCTCGGCGGGCTCGAGCCGCGCGGCCCACTCGAGCCCGAAGGCGGCGCTCCACAGCTCGATGTCGGGGCCGATGGCCCTCTGCGCGTACCGCGAGAAGTCACCCCCGTCCGCGACGACACGCGCGCTGGCGACATCACGGAGCTGGAAGCTCGCGCCGCCGCCGAACTCGCGGCCGTGGAGCGACGCCGTCGCGATCACGGTGTCGCCGTGCGCGCGGCGCTCGAGCTCCGCGCCGAGATCGACGAGGGCGAGGAACGCGGCGCGCGTCGCGGGCGTCTCCTCTTCCGACCACTCCGCGAGCACGCCGCGCGCGCGCGACACCGACAAGGGACCGAGGCGCGCGAGCCCCGCGAGCCGCCGGATCGCGGCGGTGGTGGCTCCGAGGCCGTCGAGGACCTCGGACCACGACTCCACGGGCGCCTTCCCGAGCGCCTGGAGCACGACGTCGTCGGCGCTCGGTCCGAGCTCGACGAGCGCGCTCCGCCAGAGCGCGAGATCGTTGACCCAGAGGCGCGCGTCTCCACGCGCGAGGAAGGTGCAGACGAGGGACGCGAGGCGCACGACCCGCGCGTCCGACGCAGCCTTCGTGCCGGGCCGTCGTGACGCTTCCATCGCCCCGATCTGCGTCCAGTACGTCGAGCGGCCGTGTCGACACCGGAAGATCGGGCAGGCGAACGCGATGCGCGTCTCCGGGGCGCTCGACGTCGAGACGAACCGCATCCCCGCGGCGAGGCTGTCCGAGCTCAGGCAGAGCTCGCGCCCACCGCCACGGTCCACCACCTTGTAGAGGCTGTCACCGGCCGCGCTGTGGCCGATGGTGAACGTGGAGCGATAGCCGAACGGCGCGAGGCGCGTCTCGCGGTACGCGGCGAGCCTCGCGTGTTCCATCCACGCGTGGTGGACGCGCGCGACCTGCGGGGCGCGGTCTGGCCCGAGGTCGCGCACGCCGGGCGGGAGACGTAGGTGCTCGGGCTGCTCTCGCTTCATGGCGCGTCCCCGCTCGCGACGAAAGCGGGTGAATTGTTCGTGTCCTGCGCATACCATCCGCGAAAATCATGGCCGACGTACTCAGCGGTTTCCCCGAGTGGCTCCCCGAGGAAGAGCTCTTCCAGCGGCGCTTGATCGACACCGTGCGCCAGCAGTTCGAGCTCCACGGGTTCACGCCGCTCCAGACGCGCTCGATCGAGCTCGCCACCGATCTCGTCGGCGAGGGAGGGGACACCGACAAGGAGATCTACGGCGTACATCGCCTCGCGGCGGAGCCTACGCCCGACGCGAAGCTCGCGCTCCACTTCGACCTCACCGTTCCGTTCGCGAGGTACGTCGTCGAGCGCCGTAGCGCGCTCACGTTCCCGTTCCGGCGCTACCAGATCCAGCAGGCGTGGCGCGGCGAGCGCCCTCAGCTCGGGCGCTACCGCGAGTTCATGCAGGCGGACGCAGACGTGATCGCGTCGGGCACGATGGACGTTCGCTTCGATCGCGAGATGGTCGCGCTCCTTCGCACGACGCTCGACGTGCTCCCGATCCCGCGCGTGAAGCTCCTCCTGAACAACCGGAAGCTCCTGGAAGGCTTCTACCGCGGCCTCGGGATCGAGGACATCATCGGGACGCTCCGCATCGTCGACAAGATCGCGAAGATCGGCCCCAAGGCCGTGGAAGAGCGCCTCGTCGCGCGCGGCCTCTCCGCTCACCAGGCCGAGCGCTGCGTCGCGATCACGACAGTCGAGATCCGAGGCGACGAGGACGCTGCGCGCGTGAAGGAGCTCGGCGTGGAGCATCCGCTCCTCACCGAGGGGCTCTCGGAGCTGCTCTTCGTGCTCGGCGCGGCGAAGGACGCGGCGCGCCCCGACTCGATCGTCGGCGCGCTCTCCATCGCACGCGGGCTCGACTACTACACGGGCACCGTCGTCGAAGGCGTCTTCGAAGAGCATCCGCAGCTCTCGGCGGTGTGCTCCGGCGGCCGTTACGACAACCTCGCCTCCGGAAAGACGAAGGAGCCGCTCCCCGGGGTCGGCGTCTCGATCGGCATCAGCCGCATCATGGGCTACTGCGCGCACCTGGGCCTCCTGAAGCAAGAGCGACCGCGGCGCTCGCCGGCCGTCGTGTATGTGCTCGTCCACGCCGACACGGAGCGCGAGGCCTCCGAGCTCGTCGCGCGGACGCTCCGACGCCGTGGGATCGCCGCTCTCGTCTCCGATTCGTCCGCCGCTTACGGAAAGCAGATCCGCGCGGCGAATCAGCTCGGCGTTCCCTACATCTGGTTCCCCGCGCGAGGAGACGGGCCCCACGAGGTGAAGGACCTCGTCTCCGCCCAGCAGGAGCCCGCGGATCCCGCGACCTGGTCGCCGGCGCCCGTCTCGCCCTCCTGACGCCCAAGACATCACGCGCCTCCGTGATCGGAGGCGAAGCGATCGGCGAAGTGCCTCCAGTCGAGCTCGCGGACGACGCTGCTCGGCGCTCTGGCCATCGCCTCGAAGCGCTCCGGCGCCCTCGCGCATGCAAGGATCGCCTCCGTCAACGCCGCCACGTCGCCTGGGGTGACGAGGGTCCCCGACACGCCGTCCTCGACGAGCTCGGGTAGGGCGCCCACGCGCGTCGCGACGACGGGAATCTTCGCCGCACATGCCTCCGCGACGGAGAGCCCGAAGCTCTCCATTCCCGTCGGGAACACGGCGAGCCGCGCGCGACGACACTCGTCCTGGATGCGCTCCGCAGAGGCGCGGCCGCCCCAGACGACGGAGTCGCCGAGTCCGAGCGCGTCGGCGCGTCCGCGCAGCTCGCCGTCGAGCGGTCCGGTGCCGAAGATGGTGAGGGTCGCGTCGGGCACGACTCCACGCACGCGACCGAACGCGTCCAGGAGGACGTCGACGTTCTTCGGGTGTGCGAGACGGCCCCAATGCACGATCCGGAAGTCGCCGCCGGGCTCGCGCGGTGTGGAGAACCAGCTCGGCTCGACGCCGGGGCGCCTCAGCCGGATCGACGCCGGGCTCCGTCCCGCGTTCTCGGCGACCGTCCGTCGTGACCAGTCGCTGAACACCACGACGTCGTCCGCCTCGCGGAGGGCGCGGCGGACGAGGTGGTAGTCGAGGTCGATCGCCGCGCTCCGGAGGCACCGCCTCACGCCGCCCCGCACGTCGAGCGGTGCGGGGAGCCAGATCCCGTGGAACACGTAGACGAAGCGGACTCCGAGTCTCCTGCAGACGTCAGGGAGGAACACGGCGTTCACGGAGTGACCCACCACCACGTCGAACGGATGCCGGCGATGGAGCCGTCGGACCGCGGCCGCGTGCTCGAAGGCCTCGAGCCTCCAGTTGCCGAGAGCGCGGTTCGGCGTCCAGTGGACCTCATAGGAGGCGCTGCTCGCCGGCAAGGGGCCGCTCCGCGTGTAGAGGGCGTGCACCTCGTCGCCTCGTGCACGCATCGCTTCGGCCATGGCGTGCACCGCGAGCTGGCCACCGCCGGAGAACGGCGCCCAGGGCGAGGAGAAGATGGCATGGCAGACGCGCATCGGGACCTTCGGCTCAGGAGCGGCTCAGATCGGTGAGGAGCGAGGCGACGGCTCGCCTCGGGAGATCGTGCGCGGTCAGGGCACGGAGCGGGGCGCCGAGCACCGCGTCGAGCTCCATGGGGGCGCCGCGTCGACGGTCTTGGAGCATCGACGGCTCGAAGTCGCCCATCGCCTCGGCAGCGCGGCGGACGACGTCGTCGGGCGCGGGGACGAGATGGCCGCGGAGCTCGGCGAGCGCCGCGATCTCCCCGGCCACGTCGCACGCGCGACGGAGAAGAATAGGATCGGCGAGGACCGCCCGGGGGGCGACGCGATGGAGCGCGGCGACGGCGTTCAGCCCCGCGCTGACGAGGAGCTTCTCGTAGCGGAGGGCGTCCATGCGTGCGACGGGCTCGAGGGTCACGGCGACGTCCGCCGAGCCCGCGAAGACGTCCGCGAGCGCGTCTCCCGCGGGGCCCGCCGAGGCGACCAGCCTGACCGGACCGCGCCAGATCGCACGTCCGTCGCCCGCGCGCGAGGCGCACGCCCACGCGAGCGCGAGGCAGACGGGAGACGGCGTCTGCGGGAGGCCGTTCGACACGACGATGACCCGTGACGGGGCCCCGACGGCCGCGAGCGCGCCGTCGAGATCATGAGCCTTCACCGTCACGATCGCGATCGGGGCATGCTCCGCTCTCGCGAGATCGACCGCGTCTTCGCCCAGCGCCGCGCGCGCGAGCGGCCCTTGCCGCCCCAGGCACGCGACGACGAGCCCGCGCTGCGCGGCGCGGACGGCGAGGCCGAGCCCGAGGCTCCCGGCGCCGATGACGACGACGTCGGCCGAGGGCGGACGGCTCATCGAGCCTCGTGCCGGGCGCCGATGTCCGTCCGGTAGTGCATGCCCGGGAACGCAAGCGTCGACAGTCCGCGATAGAGCCGCGCTCGCATGTCGTCGCTCGAGGCGCCCTCGGCGCGGACGCAGAGCGAGCGCCCTTCGCCGGCGAGGAGCACGTCGTCGCCGCGCACACCTTCGCCGAAGATCTCGACGTCGGACGGCACGGCGTCGAATCCACGGATCCTGTTCTTGTGGTCGTGGCGGACGAGCGGATAGCCCGGCACGGTGCAGAACGCGCAGCCGACGACGAGGTCCTTCCGCCACCGCGGTGGCGTCCTCCCGCGGAGGACGTCTCCCAGCGGCACGTCGAGGAGCGGGAGGAGCGCGACCCACTCGGGGTTTCCCGGACGGACGTTGTACTCGAGGGCGACCGGGCCCTCGTCCGTCCACATGACGCCGACGTAGAGCACGCCGCGGTAGGTGCGTCCTTCCGCGACGAGCCCGCGGCGGGTCGGTGCGAGGACTCGCTCTTCGAGTCGGGCTTCGTCCTCCGGCGAGAGCTCGCCTCCAGCGAGGGCACCCATGCCGTGCGTGTTGGGGCCGGCGTCGCCGTCGAAGAGCGCCTTGTAGTCGCGGACCGGCGGCGCGACGGAGAACACCCCGTCGTCGAGGAGGACGTGAACGGACGACTCGCGGCCCTCGATCCGCCGCTCGACGAGGATCGCGGAGCCGCGCGCCTCGGGGGCGCTCGCGAGGCGTCTCACGGCAGCGGCCGCCTCGTCGAGGTCGCGAGGCACGGCGGTCCGGAGCGCTGCGTCCGACAGATAGCGATCGGATTTCACGACGTAGCGATGCCCGGCCGGTCCGTCGCTCCATGCATCGCGGAGGAACGTGATCGCCTGCTCCGCGCTCGTGAAGGACGCTGCCTCCGGGGTCATGACGCCGTGACGACGCATGAAGTCCTTCGCAAGGACCTTGCTCAGCTCGAGCTCTGCGGAGGGGAGATCGGGACCGACGACGCGCACACCGGCCCGGGCGAGAAGCGAGGCCGCGCCGGCGAAGAGGAGCTCGGGGCGCTGGATCACCACGGTGTCGACGTCACCGCGCGCGACGCGCTCGCGAACGTCGTCGAGCCCGGACATGCGGTGGACGCCTGGGCTCCGCGCGAGGAGCGCGTTGGCGCCGAGGAGGGCGACCTCCGCCTCGGTCCCCTCGGCGCGGAGCCGCGCGTAGACCGCGTGATCGCGTGCGTCTCCCGCACCGACGACGAGGATGCGGCTCACGCGGCGTCTCCCGGGAACCGCTGCTCGAGCCAGATCGTCGGCGGGCCCTTCTCGATGTCCTCGTCCGTGCGGAGGAGGAAGCCGTCGAAGTGGTTGATGACGCCGTTCGTGACGACGAAGTGGACGATGAGGCCTCCGCGGTCCGGCACGCGCTCGGGCTCGGTGAGCTCCGCCGGCTCGGCGAGCTTCGCGTAGCAGAGGCGGAACGTCCGGAGCCTGAGCTCTTCGCGCGCGCGTGCGAGGACGACGTCGGAGCGGCGTTCGCCGGCGGCGACCGCGGTCCGCGCAGCCTCGAGCGCCCGATGGACGCTCGCGATCTCCTCGAGGGCGCCGCGATCGAGCTTCAGGAGCCGCGACGAGATCGGTATGCCGCTGCGGTATCGCACGCACGGGACCTCGCGGATCTCGGTGTCGATCATGAGGTCCGTGACGGCGCGCCTCACGAGGAGAGTCTGCCCGATGTCCTTCAGGCCCCAGTACGTGCGCGTCGGGCGCACGAACGAGATCCACCGGATGCACATCGTGATCATCCCGCGGAAGAGGAACGGGACGACCGTGCCGTCGAGCCGCTTCGTCTTCTCGCCCTGGTCGAGGAACGTCCCGTAGTCCGGCGGGTACATCTCGTCGTCCGTAGCGTGGATCACGTGCGTCGCGCCGCTCGCGCTGGCGAGCGCGAGGTCGCGATCGAGGTCGTACGCGTAGCGGGTGCCGGGCGCGAGCTGCGCCTTGTTCGGGTAGACGGACACGACGACGTGGTCGTTCTCCTTCGCCGCCAGCTCGATGACGCGCGCGTGCCCTTCGTGGAGGGCCCCGAGCGTGTGCACGGACCCGATGCTCCCGCCGCCTCGATGGAGATCTCGGAGGACGAGGCGGGCTTCGTTCAGAGAGAGCAGGTGGGTCATGTCGCGTATCCCGATTCAGCGAGAGGTGAGCGCCGTGGTGTTGAGCTGGGGCCGCGGGAGGTCGAGGACGAGGTTGTGGAACCCGTGCTCGACCCAGCGCGCGAAGTCGAAGACCTCCTCGAGGTTCTCTCCGTCGACGCCATGGGCGGCGCCGAGCGCGGCGACGGAACCGCGGTCGCGCGCGAGGCGCTCTGGCGACGTCTCGTAGAGCGAGCGCACGGCGCGGTAGTAGATGCCGTCGCCGGGGTCGTTCGATCCGAAGCCGGCGCCGGCGTTCATGCCGATCTTCGCGCGCTCGCGGTTGGCGGCCGGGATGGCGGGGAAGGCCTCACGGAGCGCGACCTTGTTCCGTCCCGGCTCGCTTCGCGCCCACGGCGGGAGCGTCGCGGCGTGGTCCACGAACGTCGCGTCGAGGAAGGGGACGCGCACCTCCAGCGTCGCGGCCATCGACGCCCGGTCGGCCATCTGGAGGTAGGTCCGGTGGACGTCGACGAGCGAGCGACGTATGGCGCGATCGCGGTCCTCGGCGCGGAGTCGGTCGAGATACGCGTAGCCGCCGAACACCTCGTCGGCTCCTTCGCCGCTGAGGCAGAGGGCGTGGCCCGCCCGTCGGACCTCGCGACAGAGGACGTGATAGCTCACCGCGTTCCGTACGAGCGCCGGCTCCCACGTCTCGGTCATCCAGACACCGCGCTCGAGGTAGATGCGCGTGAGCTCCTGCTCCGTGGGGCTCACGACGTGGAGCGGGATGTCCAGCGTCCGGCAGAGCGCCTCGGCGGCGTCCCGGTCCTCCGACCGTCCGTCGCCGATCGCGAGCGTCCACGCCTCGACGGGGCCCTCGTGGAGCGCGTGGGCGAGATGGGTGACGGTGGAGCTGTCGACGCCGCCGCTGAGGAGACACGCGAGCGGGCGCCCGGGCTCGGGGAGGTGCGCACGGACGGCCTCCGTGAGGGCCTCGGCGACGCCGGCGAGCACGGTCCGGCGATCGCGCGCGTCCGAGGCGCCGAAGGCAGGGACCTGCCAGAACGGTCGGCTCCTCCCTGCCACGTGGACCGAGCCGGGCGCCACCTGGGCGATGCGCAGCGAAGGCTCGACCGCGAGCGCCTTCACCTCCGACGCGAACCACGTCGATCCTTCGTGCTCGGCGACGTAGAGCGGCTTGATGCCCAGCGGATCGCGAGCGAGGACGACGCGGCGTCCGTCCTCGACGATCGCGACCGCGAACATGCCTCGAAGGCGCGCGAAGCTCGCCTCGCCCCAGCGGAGGTAGCTCGCGAGGACCACCTCCGTGTCGCACGTCGTCCGGAACGACCAGAAGCCGGCGAGCTCACGGCGGAGCGCAGGCGCGTTGTAGATCTCCCCGTTCGCGATGCACACGACGGTGCCGTCCGGCGTCGCGAACGGCTGCGCGCCTCCGGCGGGGTCGACGATCGCGAGCCGGTTCGTTCCCACCGCGAAGAGGTCGCCCGCGAGGCGCTCCGCCTGTCGCGACGTCTCTCCGCGGTGAGCGATGCGGGCGAGCATCTTCACGAGCGTCGCCTCGACGGCTGCGGGGCCCACGATCCCAGCGATGCCGCACATCTCAGACCTCGTCCGCCGGGTGGCAGTAGGCGAGACCGCGGAACTCGCCCGAGAGAGCGGCGACACGTGGAGCGACACGCGCGGAGACGTCGACCGCGCTCGCGTCGCGCGCGGCCGCGAAGAGGTCGGCGACGGCGCGCATCGCAGCCGGGCCCATCCCACGTCGAGCGGCCTCGGCGACGCCGATCCGGAAGCCGAACGCGCCGCGACGGTACGGGACCGAGACGAGGTTCACGAACAGGCCCGCCTCGTCCAGCCTCGCGAAGAGCCGGACGGCGTCGCTCTTCGCTCCGACGACGCACACGATCTGGTGCGAGCTCGTGAACTCCCTCTCCGGGAAGAGGATGTCGAAGCCGTGGTCGGTGAGCCCGGCGCCGAGGGCGCGCGCGTTCTCGACGACGCGGTCGGCGTAGGCGCGGCCGAACTCGGCCGTCTCCGCGAGCGCGACGGCCAGCGCGAGGACGTGGTGCGCGTGCACGTTCGAGACGAAGAGCGGGATCGTCGCCTCGAGCACCCGCTCGGCGAGCTCGCCGCCACGGCGGAAGACGAAGAGCCCCTTCTGCGGCCCGAAGAGCGACTTGTGGGTGCTCCCCTGGAGCGCGTCCGCGCCTTCGGCGAGCGGATCCTGGAACCTTCCGGAAGCGATGAGCCCCATCGTGTGGGAGGCGTCGTAGACGATCGCCGTGCGATCCGGCAGCGCCGCGCGGAGCTCGGCGACGGGGTGCGGGAAGAGCTGCGTGCTCGCGTCGAGGAAGACGAGGTCGACGCGCTCCGCCGCGCAGAGCGCCGCGGCCGCGCCGACGTCGATGCGCCCGGCGGCGTCGTCGTAGGGCAGGTCGAAGCGAGGATGCCCGAACCGCCGGCAGAGCGCGTCGGTCGCGAAGTGTCCCCCGCAGTACGCGGGGATGGACGCCACGCGGCCTCCCGCGGGGAGCCCGCACGTGAGGAGGATCGCGGCGGCGTTGTTGCCGGAGAGAGGGCGTACGTCCGCGACCTCGCCGCCGAAGCGCTCGCAGGCGAGGGCCTCGGCGCGAGCGAGGAGCGACCGCATCGAGGACTGGTTCGGGTAGTCCCACATCCCCGGTGGCCGCGCGTCCTCGGGCGGCATCACGTAGCGGTTGCCGACGTCGCTCGCGAGCGCGCGGCGGCACGCGGGCGACACGCGGTTCTCACTCGCGACGAGGCTGATCGTGCGCCCGCGACGCGCCTCGTGCTCGTCGAGGATGGAGAGCAAGGACCGCACGCTCATGCCGTCGTCTCCATCGCGAGGGGAGCTCGCGCGCGTTCGCCGATCGCCTCGCGTCGGACGACGCGGCCGTTCCACGAGCCCGTCAGGTCGCAGTTCTTGTCCTGCAGCTTCGCGAGGCCGCCCCGGTGCGCGATCGTGAGCCGGGTGGGCCGCGCGGACAGAAGCCAGCTCCGCCATCCGTCCCCCGGGACGAGGAGACGGCGTGAGAGCTCGACGGGGTCGAACGCGAAGTCGCAGGTGCTCTCGACGAGGCCGCTCTCTGCGAGCTCGGAGCGAGGCAGGAGCGCGCAGTCGAAGCGCAGGAGGTCCCTGAGCACGGGGACGATCGGGTCCTCCGCGGTCGACTCGGCGAAGTAGCTCTCCATGAGAGCGTTCGTGTCCGCTCGCGACCGGAAGAGGAGGTCGCGCTTGCGAGCCCGCAGCGCTCGCTCGAAGTAGCAGGCGCGCCGGATCCGGGCGAAGAGCGCGTGTAGCTCGGCCGCGAGCGGAAGCTCGGAGCGCCTCAGGAACGGCTCGAGTCCGGCGATGACGTCCGCGACGCTCCTGCCGTCGTGTCGCGCGAGCAACCTGAGGGTGTTCCGCGCCGGTCCGAGCAGGCTGAGCATCGAATGCCCGAGCAGGAAAGCCAGGCCGTCGGCCATGTCGTCCATCGTCATGTCGGCGTGTGCGATGACGGCCTCGTAGTCCGAGGACGGATCGGGGCTTATCGTGCGGATGCCGAGCTCGTCGCGGCGGTCGTGGTAGTCGGTGTTCGGGAGCAGCCACAGCGGGTGGATGCGGAGGTTCGGGAACGTCGCGTGGAGCTCGTCGTAGTGCACCTTGAACTGCGCGAAGGACTCGCCGGGCATCCCGAAGATCAGCTCGCAGTAGATGTCGCTCCGCTCCGCCGCGAGGTCACGCGCGAGCTCGATCATCTCCGCTCGCCCACGCTCCGTACGGCCGGCGATCTCGAGCGCGCGGAGGGACAGCGTCTGGAGCGGGACGTTGATCGGGACGTGGATCCCCGCGTCGCGCAGGATGCGGATGAAGTCGCCGACCGCGCGGGCGTTGTTCTTCGCCCAGTTGATGTTCACCTCCGCGGGCGCGCCGTACTTGCGATACGTGCTCGCGATCGCGCGCGCGACGTCGATGTCCTCGGGGAGCATCCCCACGTTCGCGTCGCACAAGAAGAGCGTCGCGATGCCCGCTCGGCCGATGACCTCGAGGTCCGCCTCCGCGCGGGCGACCTCGCCGCGTCCGATCTTCTGACCGATCCGCCCGCCCCAGTAGCAGAAGCCGCAGCGATAGGGGCAGCCGCGATTGGTCTCGAGCAGAGCGATGTCGTACCGGCGGAAGTCGACGTCCGCGAGCATGTACGGCGAGGGGAGCTCGGTCATCGAGCGCGTACGATCACGGTCGGGCGTCGTCTCGATCTCCGCTCCGCGCCGGAACGAGAGGCCGCGGACGGTCGCGAGGGGGGTGTCCTCGAGCAAGGCCGCGAGGAGATCGCAGAAGGTCCCCTCGCCCTCGCCGTTGACGACGACGTCGACCTCCGGGTGGGCGGGCAGGACGAGCGCCGACCGATGGGAGACGTGGTTGCCGCCGAGCACCATGAGCGATGCGGGCAAGAACTGGCGGATAGGCGAGAACGTGGCGGCGAGCTGGCGAATGTTCCATCCCTGGCAGGACATCGCGACGACGTGCGGCGCGCTCCTGGACACCGCCTTCACGATCTCGGCCGACGTGTTCGATTGCGTGAACTCGGCGACCTCGATCTCGACGCGGCCCGTCAAGCGAGGATCCGCCAGCGCCGCAGCGCGGAGGGAGAGCGCCGCGAGCGGTGTGTAGAGGATGTTGGTCTCGCCCGAGAGATCGACGACGACCACGCGGAGGACCTCTCCGTCGGGGGCGCGGCCGCGGCGTGCGGGCGGAGCAGCGCTCTTCGCCGGCGCTTCGTGCTGGTGGACGACGAGTGCCCGTTTCATTTCCAAACCTCCGACGTGACAGGGGTGCAATCGCTGCGCCGGGCGGGGCCGTCCGGTCCGCGGGGCGCGTTCCAGGCCTCGCCTCGCACGAAGCGGCCGGCGACGCCGAGCTCGCCGGTCGGCCACAGCACGAGGAGCGCGGCTCGGCACGGGGTCGCCGACCAGGCCTCGCGGCACGCGAGCTCGGGCTCGGCCGCTCCGCCTTCGCCGGCGGGCCACGCGAACGTCCGCCGGTAACGCGCCATCGGCACGTCGAGCACGAAGCGGACGTCGGCCGCGCGCACCGGGAGGTCGCCGCGCGGTCGCACGACGGGGCCCACGTCGAGATCGAGGACCAGGCGTCGACCGACGGGGACGTCCTCGACGATCCCGCAGTTCGCGCACAGGGCGACCCGGCGCGCGGCGATCGGGAGCACATGGTCGACGTGGAGGACCTGGAGGCTCCGGTCGCAGTAGCTGCAGCGCTCGGTGGGCTGAACGTGGATTCGCCCGCGGAGCGCGGTGGCGACCCCGGTCGGATTCGTCCATCGCGCGGCGAGGAAGTCGAGCATGGCCGTCCGCATCGCGGGCCCGGGCGCGTCGTCGCCCCCTTCGAGCGGGGCCTGTCGGAGGAGGGCGAGCTCGTAGCGCGCGAGCGCGGCCAGGACGGGCGCTCGGTCGTCCGCGCCCTCGCCGCGCGCGCCCCCTTCGCGCTCGGCGGGTGCGAGCGTCGCGAGCGCGCGGAGGAAGCCGAGCTGCGCGAAGCGAGTCGTCGCCAGCGTGGCGTCGTCCGGCGGGACGGAGATCGTCGCGAGCTCGAGCCGCGGCGCGCGCGTCGAGGGCGTGCAGCGGGGGTCGCCGACGAGCGCCATGCGGAACAGACGGTCTGCGGCCTGCCGTCGATTGTGGCGCCCGAGGGCGATCCCCACCGCTTCGCCCGCGCTGAGGTCCGCGGTGAGCACGTCCGTCGCGAGGTGTGTCCCGGTGACGATCTCCCAGCCCGCGACGAGGGCACCGACTCGGAGGTCCTCGACGAAGCGTCGGCTCAGCGACCAGAGCGGAGCGTTCGTCGACGGCGGCGGTCGCAGACCGAAGCAGATACCCGCCACGAGGACACGAGCGCGGAGCTCGCTCGGGGCGAGGAGCTGGCCGCTCGCGAGCGCTTCCCGGATGTCGACCTTCTTCCGGAAGCAGTAGCCGTTCGTCTTGCACGTCGGGGCGAGCGCCCGGTCCCACGCATCGCCGACGTCCTGATCCATCGGGCAGAGGACGACCTCTTCGCTGAGGAAGGCGTCCACACCGTTCGAGTGCGTCACCACGGAGAGGACGCCGACGGCGTCGGCGAGGGCGTCGCGGACCGCGGGCGCCGAGCTCTTGCCGCCGACGAGGCGCCAGTCGGGCGCGATGTCCGTCACCGCGACGCCGGCCGACGCCACCATGTCGAGACGGCGGATCGCGATCGGGGTGGCGATCACGGCCGCGGCGGAGCGGGCGAGGACCTGGACACGGAGCTTCGACGCATCCTCTGCGAAGACCAGGCCTACGGCGGGGCGATCCTCGTCGCCGGAGTAGAGTCGCTCGAGCAGGGCGTCGTCGATGTGCTCGCGCAGGGTCACGATCACGTCGACGTTGCCGAGGCCGATGACCTCGGCAGCATCTCGGACGATGCCACCGTCGCGCCGCCCCGTGAGGTGGGCGTAGAGCCGAGCTTCCTCCTGGAGGCCCGGGCCGAGGGCGACGACGCGCCGCTCGAGGTCGAGCGCAGGCGGCGCCGTCGTCGTCGCGTCCACGACGGCGAGACGACCGCCCATGAGCTCCGTCATGCGCCGGAGCGCGAGCGCTTCGCCGTCGTCGCGGATCGGCCAGACGGGGCGCCCCTCGAACCAGAGCAGCTCGCCCTCGATCGCGGGGGCGCAGGGCACGATCGCCGACGTCATGTCGAGCCCTTCTTCGTGAGGTCGACGAGGAGCCGCTCGAGGTCGCCGACGAAGCGTCGCGTGGCGGCGTCGTGCTCCGTGCTCTCGAGCGCCTCCTTCATGCCGCGGCACCGGTCGGCGAAGAACGGGGCACGCACCCCGCGGAGTCGCGACTCCGTGAAGTCCACCTTCACGAGGCTGGCCTCGTAGAGGGCTACCCCGCTGAGGTCCGCGCCTTCGAGGACCGACTGGTTCAGGCGCGCGTAGGTGAGGTTCGCGCTCCGGAGGTTCGCGCTCCGGAGGTCGGCCGCGACGTAGGCCTGCACGAGGTTCGCGTTCTCGAGCTTCGCCTCGAAGAGCGACATCGCCCGGGGCGGATCTCCCGTGAGGACGGCGCGATAGAGGTAGGCACTGCTCAGGTCGGCCCCCCCGAGGTCGCAGTCGCGGAAGAGGGCGCACCGCGCCGTCAACCGTCGCATGTCGGCGCGAGGCATCGTCGTCTCGACGAACCTCGCGTTCTCGGCGTTCGCGCCCTCGAGCACGACGCCCGGCAGGCGGCAGTCGACGAACGACGCGCCGTCGAGCTTCGCGGCGCGAAGAACCGCCCGTTCGATCGAGCACTGGTGGAAACGTGCGTCGTCGAGCGTCGCGCTCGCGAAGTCGGCAGAGGACAGCATGCAGTCGAGGAAGTCCCCGAGCGGGGCGCGCAGCCCGGCGCCGAGGACCGAGCCTCGCAGACCGTCGCATCGCAGCGCGGGCAAGTCGGCTTGCTCCAGCACGAGGTCGCCCGAGGCGGTAGGACGCTGGATGACGAGCGCACGTCCCGAGACGCGCGCGAGCCTCGTGCGGCTCATCCTGCACTTCGTGATGGTGACGCTTCCGACGGCGGACCCGTCGAAGTCGGCCTCGTCGAGGATGCACTCGTTGAACGTCGACCCCTGGAGGATCGCCTGCCCGAAGCGCGCCGTCGCGAGGTCGCACTGGTAGAAGGTCGTCCCCGCGAGCATGGCCCGGTCGAAGGTTGCGGACGTGAGCTTGCAGCCGTGGAAGAGGGCGCCCGTCGCGTCGACGAGGTCTCGGAGGTCGGCGTCGCTGAAGTTGCAGACCTGAGCGGCGAGCGCATGGACGTAGGCGCCGCGGAGGTTCGCTCCGGAGAGGTCCGTGCGCTCCATCCCCGGGCAGACGAGGGAGGCCTCCGAGAGGTTCGCTCCGGCGAGTCGCGTCCGGTGGAGACAGGCCCGGTTCAGCGACGCGCGGCGGAGGTCGAAGCCCGCGAGGTCCAGCCCCGCGAGGTCGGTGTCGTCGAGGACGAGACCGCGCCCGGTCGCGTTCAGGAGCGCCGTCGTGAGGGCCGCTACGCGCGCGCACGCCTCGCTCCGGGGCGCGAGCTTCGACCACTCCCGGAGGAGCGCGTCGTGCGGACGCTCTGGAGCGGCGGCTCCCGCCGTCGCGACGGGGAGAGAGCCATCGATGGCGTGAGGATGTCGAGCTTCGATCATGACGACTGTCCGGGAATGAGGGGCGCGAGGAGAAGTAGGCCAGAGGCCCGCGGTGGTGGCGCCTTGCGGGCCACCACCGCGGGTCACGGCAAGCGCGAGGCGAGCGCGTCACGCAGCAGGTGTGCGTGTCGCGCGCGCGCTCACCAGCAGAAGGCTCCGCACTTGATGTTCACGCCGAAGGAGTGCAGGGCCACGCACGCCTTCTCGTCGAGCTCGGAGCTGCGCCCCGAGTCGTCGCTCGACGTGCCTTCGCCGGCCTTCCGGTCGCCGCCCAGGACCTGGACCTTGACGTCCTCGGTCTGCGTCGGCTCCGCCTCTGCGGCGCAGCCGACGAGGCCGAGCCCGAGGAGTGTCACGAGAGTGTTCTTGTTCATGTCGTCTCCAGAAAAGAGGTGCATGCGCACCAGTCCAACCGTCGCGATCACGCGGCACCGAGGGCGCCGAGCGAAGGCGAGCGATGACGATGCCTCTTGCACGCGACGGGCCGGTCGGACGTCCCGTAGATCTCCGCTCCCGCGTGTGCGGGTTGCTCACTTCACGATCTCGCGACGCGCGATGTGGGATCGAAGCGACGAGCGGCGGGGAAGGGCCGTGGGCCCGTGGCGGTGGCGCCTCGCGGGCCACCCGCCACGGGCCACGGCGAGCGCGAGGCGGTGCGTCACGCAGCGGGTATGCGTGTCGCGCGCGCTCTCACCAGCACCAAGCTCCGCACTTGATGTTCACGCCGAAGGACTGCAGCATGCAGGCCTTCTCGTCGAGCTCGGAGCTCCGAGCCGACTCGTCGCCCGACGAGGCTTCGTCGGTCTGCTGATCGCCGCCGAGGACCTGGACCTTGACGTCGTCGGTCTGCGTCGGCTCCGTCTCGGCAGCGCAGCCGACGAGGCCGAGCCCGAGGAGGGTCACGAGAGTGTTCTTGTTCATGTGTGTCGTCGTCTCCTGAAAGAGGTGCAGGCGCACCGGTCCACCCGTCGCGCTCACGCGGCGATGCGCCGAGCGAAGGCGAGCGAGAACCGTGCGCTCTGCACGCGATGGGCCCTTCGGTCGCGCAGCGATCTTTCGAGCGCGCGCTCGACCGGCCGTCCCAGATCGTGATCACGCTCGCACGAACCGTGATCACATCGCGCGCCTGCTCGGAGCGACGACGTGTCTCGCGCGGTGTGAACTCTGTTGCACCTCGAGCGCACGCTTGCGCTCATCTGGTCGCCTTGCACGCTCCGCGCCGCACGGGGGGCGGTCCAGCCCAGGACCGCCTCGGGCCCCGCCGCGGCGAGCCGTCGACGCCGGCCAGCCCGACCGTGGGACCGAGGAAAACGCTCGGCGCGCCGCTGCCGTAGGCCCCGCGGGGGCGCCGAGCAGGCGGCTCCTCTCGGGGAAACGCCCGGCCTCGAAGACGGATGTCGCGGAAAACGCGTCGCCGTGGTACCCGGTGCGCCGAACCCGAGGCCACTCCGGCCCGGCCGTACTCACGAAGAGAGAGACCCCTTGGCCGCTCGCATCCCCCTCGAACGCATTCGCAACATCGGTATCTCGGCCCACATCGACTCGGGCAAGACGACGCTCACCGAGCGCATCTTGTTCTATACGGGCCGCATCCACGCCATCCACGAGGTCCGCGGCAAGGACGGCGTCGGCGCGAAGATGGACTCGATGGACCTGGAACGTGAGAAGGGCATCACGATCCAGTCCGCCGCGACGTACTGCGTGTGGAACGGCTCGCAGACGCAGCTGACCCCGCACAACATCAACATCATCGACACGCCAGGCCACGTCGACTTCACGATCGAGGTCGAGCGCGCCCTCCGCGTCCTCGACGGCGCCGTCCTCGTGCTCGACTCGGGCAAGGGCGTGCAGAGCCAGTCGATCACCGTCGACAAGCAGATGAAGCGGTACAAGGTCCCGCGCATCGCGTTCGTCAACAAGATGGACAACCCCGGCGCGAACTACGACCGCGTCGCGGCGATGCTGAAGGAGAAGCTCGGGCACCACCCGGTCAAGCTCCAGGTGCCGATGGGCGCCGAGCAGGACTTCAAGGGCATCATCGACCCGATCCTCGGCCGCGCGTACTTCTTCGACGGCAAGGACGGCGAGAAGGTCCGCGACGAGGACATCCCTGCCGAGTTCGCGGACGCGGCCAAGGCGGCGCGCGAGCAGATCATCGAAGGTGTCGCCGACGTCGACGACGAGCTCGCGGAGAAGTTCCTCGGCGGCGAGGAGATCTCGGTGGAGCAGCTCCGCGCCGCGATCCGGCGGGCGACGCTCGCGCTCAAGATGACGCCGGTCATGTGCGGCTCGGCGATCAAGAACAAGGGCGTCCAGCTCCTGCTCGACGGCGTCGTGCACTACCTCCCGAACCCGAAGGAGGTCGTCAACGAGGCGCACGATCAGGCGAACGGCGAGGCGAAGGTCACGGTCGAGTCCGACCCGACGAAGCCGTTCGTCGGCCTCGCCTTCAAGCTCCAGCAGGACAAGTACGGCCAACTCACCTACTTCCGCGTCTACCAGGGCACGGTCAAGGCGGGCGACACCATCTTCAACACCTCGAACGAGATGCGAAAGGTGCGCGTCCCGCGCATGTTCCGTATGCACTCCGAGGACCGTGAAGAGGTGGAATCGGCCGAGTCCGGCGACATCGTCGCGTTCTACGGCGTCGAGGCGAGCTCCGGCGAGACGTTCACCGACGGGAAGGTCAACTGGACCCTCACGTCCATGCACGTCCCCGCGGCCGTCATCTCCCTCGCGGTGGCCCCGAAGGACCGCGCGGCCGAGGCGAACTTCTCGAAGGCGCTGAACCGCTTCACGAAGGAAGACCCGACGTTCCGCGTCCACCAGGACGAGGAGTCCCAGCAGACGATCATCTCCGGGATGGGCGAGCTCCACCTCGACATCTACATGGAGCGCATGCGGCGCGAGTACAACTGCCCGGTCATCGCCGGTCAGCCGCAGGTCGCCTACCGCGAGTCGGTCACCCGTCGCGCGGAGATCAACTACACGCACAAGAAGCAGACGGGCGGCTCCGGCCAGTACGCGAAGGTCCTGGGGTACATCGAGCCCCTCCCGGCCGACGCGGTCGAGGCCTACGAGTTCGTCGACGACGTCACGGGCGGCGCCATCCCGCGCGAGTTCATCTCGTCGTGTGACAAGGGCTTCCGCGACGGCGTGAAGAAGGGGACGCTCATCGGCTTCCCCGTCGTCGGCGTCCGCGTGGCGGTCAACGACGGCGCTTCGCACGCGGTCGACTCGTCCGAGATGGCGTTCAAGACGGCGGCCCTCATGGGCTTCCGCGAGGCCTACCAGCAGGCGGGTCCGACCATCCTCGAGCCGATCATGAAGGTCGAGATCGAGGCGCCGACCGAGTTCCAGGGCTCGGTCGTCGGTCAGGTCAACCAGCGGCGCGGCGTCATCATGGAGACGCGCGCCGGCGACGACAGCGTGAGCATCACGGCCGAGGTCCCGCTGAACGCGATGTTCGGCTACTCGACCGACCTCCGCTCTGCGACGCAGGGCAAGGGCACGTTCACGATGGAGTTCGCCAAGTACGCCATCGTCCCGCGCCAGGAGCAGGACGAGATGATCAAGAAGTACAAGGAGAAGCTCGCGGCGGAGCAGAAGGCGAAGTAGTCGCCTCGGAGCTCACAGCGACGACGAAGGCCTCTCGGTCCGGATGGATCGAGGGGCCTTCGTGTTAGAGGGGAGAAGCGATGAACGGCTCGACCTTGGCCTGCCTCGTCCTCGTCCTCGTCGCCGCGACGCTCGGCTGCTCCAGGCCGTCGCCGCGTCCGGGCGAGGCCGCGCCGGCGTCGTCCGCGCCGGCGGTGTCCGCGCCGGCGTTGTCTGCCCCCGCCCCCTCGCGGGACGCCCCCGTCGTGACCATGGACGAGATCGAGAGTGACTTCGCGATCGTGTTTCCCTCCGCGGCGCACCTTCGCGAGAAACGCGTGCGCGAGGTGGTCGCCTCGACGTCCTCCGGCGTGGGCTCGGTCACGCGCCAGGAGACGCGTCGCTACGACGATGCCGGGCGGTGCGTCTTCGAGCAGGTGCGCGAGGGAGCGAAGCAACTCTACACGCGGGAGACGAAGGCTCTCCCCGACGGGAGGTGGCGCACGTTCACGAAGGACGACGTCTGGAACACCGAGCACGAGACGCTCTCCACGCACGACGCCGCAGGACGGACGACGTCGCGGACGACGGAGCATGGCGTCGAGCGCGCGACGTACGAGCTCCGCGGCGCGGTCGTCGCGAAGACGACGTACGAGGGGAAAGAAGGCGTCTTCCGCGTCGACGTCCACGAGCGCGACGGCTCCGGCCGCGAGATACGGCGCGTCGTCCGACGCGGCGAGGCGGTCGTCGAGCTGAGACCCGCCTACGACGGCGCGGGGAACCTCGCGCGAGTCTCCGTGATCGAGGGGGAGCGCCCGATCCTCGATCGCATCTTCGTCATCGAAGGCGGGCGGCTCGTCGAAGAGCGGGTGGCCTCGCATGTCCCTGCCGTCGCCAGCGAACGAACGACGTTCACGTATCGCTCGGAGGCACCATGAGCGTACGGGAAGGGGTGCCCCTCGCGCTCGCGGCCGCGCTCACGATCGCGATCGTACCCGCGAGCAGCGGATGCGACGACCCGCTCGGAGGGTGCCGGTCGACGAGCACGCAGGCGGCTGACCGCATCATCAACGCGTGGTGCGAGCGCTGGGTCGCGTGCGACACGACGCGAGGCACCGTGGCCGACTGCAAGACGCAGCGCATCGGCACCGCCGCCGTGAGCGACGAGACAGGATGCGCGTCGGACTGCTCGCGCGACTCGTTCTGCGCCCGGTCCACATGCACGGAGGAGCGGATCGTCCAGTGCGAGGACCTCTCGCGCGCGATGGTCTGCGGCGAGATGAGCAAGGGCGCGGTCGTCTCGTACCCTGACGTCTGTGACAGCTGCTTCCGCTGACGCGGCAGACCGCCCCTTTCGCGCGCCGCGTCGTCGTGCGCTGATCGGCGCGATGGTGGTCGGGCCGTGAAAGGAGGGCTAGGGAACGGGATCGCGGTCCTCGCTCTCCTCGGGAGCATGGCCACGTCACGCGTCGCTCGCGGCGACGACGCGGGGGCGGCGGTCTCGCCCGTGCCTCGATCGCCTCTCGCCGTCGGGGCGGCGTTCGTGCCCGGCCTCGCGCTCCACGGGAGCGGGAGCTGGGTGGCAGGGCGGTGCTCGACGGCGCTCCGTCTCCTCGCGGCGGAGGGGATCGGCCTCGGCCTCCTGGGCGGCGGTCTCGCGGGGCTCGCCGCCTCCGGAGCCTCCCGGCGGCTCGTCGCGCCGCTCGCGCTCGTGTCGATCACGGGCGCCGCGCTCTTCACCGTCAGCGCGCTCGCCGATCTGTACGCCGTGCTCGGGCCGCGCGGGGAGGGGGGGCCGGCGCCCCTCCGGACGCTGCCGTGGCTCGAGACGCGCGCCGGGCTCTTCGGCGTGAACGATCCGACGATGCGGAGCGACATGTTCACGATGGTCGGGAGCGACGTTCGGCACGGGCCGTTCCGTCTCTCGCCGAGCGCCTGGTTCGGCGGCGGGGACGCGACGCGGCGGCTCCGTCTCGAAGGGGCGTATCGATTCGCCGGACCGACGACCGTCCGTGCGCCGGCCCTCGCCCCGGAGCCGTCGTCCGTCGAGCTGGAGCTCGCGCTGACGAATCACGATCTCCGCCGCGAGGACGTCTCGCGCACCACCGGCGAGATCTGGGTGGCGGGTCGCTACGCGATGGCGAACGTCGCGCGCGAGCTGCGCGGCTCCTTCGCCGAGGGCGCCGCCGGACTCGGGCTGGCCTCCGTCCGGCACGTTCGGTCGACGGACACCGACACGCTCCTCCTCGCGCGCTTCGGGTACGGCTTCTTCCTCGGCTCGCCGTCGCTCTCCCGCGGTGACGTGACGGCCTTCTACGAGCACCGCCGCGACGGACTCGTCGGCGGAATGAAGATCCCGGGCATCGGCGCCGGCTATCTCGGCTCCGTCGGTGCACGCGCGCGCGTCTACCTCGACGATCGCTTCGGCGTCGCGGTCGAGGCGCACGCGGGCGCCGCGACGATGGCGGGCGCGTCGCTCGTCTTCCGAGAGGGGGCGGCGCCGTGAGCCCGAGGCCAGCGAGAGCGGGCGTTCTCCTCGTCGCGCTGCTCGGCTCGTGCATCGACGTGGCCGACGAGCGTGTCGTCCGCGATCTCGCGGTCGGGCACGCGGAGAGCGGCGCGATCCGCGTCGACGTCGACGAGGGCGCAGCCGTGGTCCGCGCCCTCGCGCCGGGCGCGCTCCACCTCCGCGCGAACGCGCCCGAGCTGCGCGCTTCGGTGGCAGGCCTCGGTGGAGGGGCCGTCGTCCGGATCCAGAACGTGCTCCCTGACGCGGAGCTCGTCGTGAACGACGAGGCCGGCGCACCGGTCGCCGTCACGCGTCTCCCCGGCGCCGTCGCCACCGACCGCTCCTGGTCGCTCCCCGCCCTCGACACGTCGCGTCTCGTGCTGCGGCTCGTCGCCCCGGACGCCGCGCAGGTGAGTCCCTTCCGCTTCGCGGTCTACGGCGACGTGCAGGACGCGATCGATCGCGTGCAGGACATCTACGGGCGGATGAACGAGGAGCCCGACGTGCGCTTCGCGCTCCTCGTCGGCGACCTCACCGAGCGCGGAGGGGACGACGAGCTCGAACGCTTCGCGCGCGAGCTCGAGCCCCTTCGTCTCCCCGTCTACACGACCCTCGGCAACCACGAGCTCGGCAAGAGCAACGGCGATCCGGGCTATCACCGCTGGTTCGGTCGCGGCAGCTTCCGCTTCGTCTTCCGCGGCGTGCAGTTCACGATGCTCGACTCGGCGAGCGCGACGCTCGCGCCGCAGGTCTACGACTGGCTCGACGGCTGGCTCGCCGAGGGGGCCGCACGAGCCCACGTCGTGGGGATGCACATCCCGCCCGTCGATCCGGTGGGCGTCCGGAGCGGATCGTTCGCGAGCCGTGCCGAGGCCGACAAGCTCCTCGCCAGGCTCTCCCGCGGCAACGTCGACCTCACGGTCTACGGACACGTGCACTCCTACTACGCGTTCGCGAACGCCGGGGGATTCCCGCCTTCATCACGGGCGGCGGCGGCGCGATCCCCGAGCGGATGGATGGCGTCGGGCGCCACTTCCTCGTCTTCGACGTCGATCCCGCGACGCAGCGCCTGACGTCCACGCTCGTCCGCGTCGACGTGGACTAGTCCAGGAGGTCGGCCCTGGCGGGAAGGTTTCGGGGCACGCAGCCGTACGCTACGCGGCCTGCCATGAGCCAGATTCCATCCCACGAAGCCTATCGTCACGGCGCGCCGCGGCCGGCCTGCAGCAGCTGCGGTGGCGAGCCCGGCGCCGCGCCTCACGTCGCGCCGCAAGGACACGCGTTCTGCGCCCCGTGCTTTCACGCGATCCAGCAGCGTGCCGCGAACGCGAGAGCCGCCGCTGCAGGTCCGCAGACGGCCTTCTACCTCGGCGACCAGTCCTCGCTCGACGCGGGCGCACAGCGTGACGTCGACGCGCGCCTTCTCCGGCGGTGTGCCGCCTGTCGTGCCCACGCCGTGGAGGTCGTCCACGTCACCTTCCACTACGTGAACGCCATCACGTCGGGGCGCACCTACGAGCATCGCTGCGCGGCGTGCTCGACGACGTTCTACACGGAGAGCCTCTGGCGCTCGATGCTGGAGGTCGGGTCGGGGTGCTTCGCGGCCGTGGCCGGCGCGGTCATGCTCGTCTCCCATCCCTCGACCTGGATCGGCTGGGTCATCGTGCTCCTGCTCCCCGTGGGCCTCTGGATGATGGGCTCCTCGGCCAAACGGATCGTCGCTCGGTTGAGGAACCCGCCGGTCCCGCGGCTCGGCTGACGCGACGTTCGCTCGGATCGATCCCGTCTCGCGTTTCCCCTCTCGGTCTGCGAACGAACCTCGCGCCGGTCTCGCCGGAAGCCACGGTCGACCTCGCGGGGTGGCCTCGGTTTCGCACATCGGTCCGCTCGGAGGCCGACATCATGGCGAAGCTCGACGGGAAGAAGGTCGCGATCGTGGTCACGGACGGGTTCGAGCAGGTGGAGCTCACCGGCCCCAGGACGGCGCTCGAAGAGGAGGGGGCGGAGACGGTCATCGTGTCGCCGAAGGCCGACCACGTGAAGGGCTGGAACCACACCGAGTGGGGCGAGAGATTCGACGTGGATGTCGTGATCGGCGAGGCGGACCCGAGCGACTACGACGCGCTCGTCCTGCCCGGCGGGCAGATGAATCCGGACAAGCTCCGCCTCGAACCCGAGGTGATCGCCTTCGTGAAGAGCTTCTTCGACGAGGGGAAGCCCGTCGGTGCGATCTGCCACGGCCCGTGGCTGCTCATCGACGCGGGGGTCGCGGAGGGCCGGCGGATGACGGCCTGGCCGTCGATCCGGATCGACCTCCGCAACGCCGGCGCAGAGGTCGTCGACGAGGAGGTCGTGGTCGATCGCGGTCTCGTCACGAGCAGGAACCCCGATGACATCCCGGCGTTCTCGGCGAAGCTCATCGAAGAGATCGCGGAGGGCGGCCACGACGAGCCTCGTGTCAGCCGTGGGTCTCGGAGCGGACTCGGCGCGCCGTGATCGGCAGCGGGACTCCGAGCTCTTCTGGACCTGCGACCGCGGCGTGGCCTCCATCGGCGTGCAGCGGCGGAAGGCCGAGCGCCTCGCGGACGGGCCCGAACGAGCGCCTGTGGACGTCGCACGCGCCGTGCTCGCGGAGCGCGGCGAGGTGCGCCTTGACCGGATAGCCCTTGTGCTTGGCGAAGCCGTAGGCAGGGTGGCGCGCGTCGAGCTCGCGCATGACCGCGTCGCGTGACGTCTTGGCGAGGATCGACGCCGCGGCGATGGAGAGGCTCCGCGCGTCACCCTTCACGATGCGCTCCTGGGGACAGGGGATCTCCGGGATCTTCCTCGCGTCGACGAGGACCTTCTCCGGGGCGACGCCGAGGCCCTCGACCGCGCGGCGCATGGCGAGGAGGCCCGCCCAGTAGATGTTGATCGCGTCGATCTCCTCGACCGCGGCCCATCCGACCGCCCAGGCCACCGCCTCCCTCCGGATGACCTCGGCGAGGCGCTCTCGCTCGCGCGCGTCGAGCTTCTTCGAGTCGTCGACCCCGACGAGCCGCGTCCCCGGCGCGAGCACGACCGCGCCGGCGTAGACGGGACCGGCGAGCGGGCTCATGCCCGCCTCGTCCACGCCGGCGACGTGCACGAGGCCCTGGGACCAGCACGCCTGCTCGAAGCGCAGCATCTTGCGCAGGCGCTGCCCCTCGGACCGGTTCTCCGTGCGGCGCTTCGTGACGGCGACGAGGATCGCCTTCGCGCCAGAGCGCGGATCGCGGCGAAGCTCCGCTTCGACCTCGGCCGGGAGCGCCCTTCTGCCCTCCACGTAGCGCTTGCGGATCTCGTCGAGCGTCGGCACCCCTCCCGAGTACCGTTGGCAGAGAGGATCCGCAAGCCGTCGACCGGCGTCGCCTCCGATCCACCTTGCTCTCCTTCGTGACCGGGAGCGTCGTCGCCGCGGCCGGCGTCCGCTACGGTGCGGCGCATGCGCGAAGGCCTCCGAGAGACGCTCGCCCGCTTCGGCTTCGACGGGCTCCGCCCCGGCCAGGAGCCCGTCATCGACGCGCTGCTCGAAGGCCGGAGCGCGCTCGCCGTCTTCCCGACGGGGGGAGGGAAGTCGCTCTGTTACCAGCTCCCGGCGCTCCTCCTCGACGGAGTCACCGTGGTCGTCTCGCCGCTGCTCGCGCTGATGAAGGATCAGATCGATTTCCTCGGCGCGCGGGGGATCCCGGCGGCGCGTCTCGACTCGTCCTTGTCCCTGGAGGACGCGCGCGAGGCGCAGCGGCGACTCCGCTCGGGGGAGACGAAGCTCCTCTACGTCGCGCCCGAGCGCTTCGCGAACGAGCGCTTCCTCACGCTCCTGCGCGAGCTCCCGATCGCGCTCTTCACGGTAGACGAAGCGCACTGCATCTCGGAGTGGGGGCACAACTTTCGACCCGACTATCTGAAGCTCGCCGAGACGGCGCGGTCGCTCGGCGCCGCGCGCGTGCTGGCCCTCACCGCCACCGCCACGCCGTCCGTCGCGAAGGACATCCAGCGCGCCTTCGCGATCGCCGACGAAGACGTCGTCGTGACGGGCTTTCATCGCCCGAACCTCGAGACGTGGATGACGCCGGTACCGGCCGCCGAGCGTGACGAGCTCCTCGTGGCCAGACTGCGCGCGCGCTCACCGGGCCCGACGATCGCGTACGTCACGCTCCAGCGGACGGCGGAGGAGATCGCCCGTCTCCTGACCGAGGCCGGCTCGCCCGCGAGCGCCTACCACGCGGGGATGGAGCCCGAGGCTCGTGTCTCCGTCCAGGAGGCGTGGATGAAGAGCGATCGTGGCATCGTCGTCGCGACGATCGCGTTCGGGATGGGGATCGACAAGGCGAACGTCCGCTACGTGTACCACTACAACCTCGCGAAGAGCCTCGAGAGCTACAGCCAGGAGATCGGCCGCGCGGGGCGCGACGGAGAGCCGTCCATCGTGGAGATGTTCGCGAGCGAGGAGGACGTCCCCGTCCTCCAGAACTTCGCCTACGGCGATACGCCGACGGACGAGGCGCTCCGCGGTCTCGTGACCGAGATGCTCGCGGCGCCCGAGGTCGAGGTTAGCCTCTTCTCGCTCGGTGGGCGCCACGACGTGCGCCCGCTCGTCCTCCGGACCGTCCTCACGTACCTCGAGCTCGCTTGCGCGCTCCGTCAAGCGACGCCACGCTACCGCGGCTACGAGGTGAAGCTCGCGCGGCCGCTCGACGCGATCCTCTCGGAGCTCCCCGCCGCGAGCGCGCGCTTCCTAGGTGATCTCCTCTCGGCGCGTGTCGCGAAGAAGGGTCGCGTCTGGTACGCGCTGGATCCGGACGTCGCGGCACAGAAGCTCGCGGAGCCGCGTGACCGTGTCCTCCGCGCCCTCGAGTACATCGAGGAGAAGGGGTGGGCCGAGGTCCGGCCGAGCGATCTCGTCTACCGCTTCACCCGTCTCGTGCCCGAGGCGGACGCCGAGCGGCTCGCGACGATGCTCTCCGAACGGTTCGCTGCGCGCGAGGCGGCGGAGATCGCGCGGCTGGAGCAGGTGCTCTCCCTGGTTCACGCGACGGCGTGTCAGGGCGCCGCGCTCGCGCGTCACTTCGGCGAAGAGCTCCCCGGACCCTGCGGCCGCTGCTCCTTCTGTCGCACGGGCGTCACCCCCGCCCGCGCCCCCTCGCTCGCCACCAGCGCGGTCACGGACCCGGTCGATCGCGCGGCCTTCGCGGCCCTGCGCGACGCGCATCCGAGAGCGCTCGGGCACCCGCGCCAAGCCGCGCGCTTCCTCTGCGGTCTCCCGAGCCCGGCGACGACGCAAGCCAAGCTCGGACGCCATCGCCTGTTCGGCGCCGCGAGCACACGGCCCTTCGGCGGTGTCCTCGCGTGGTGCACGGCCTGACCGACGACTACCTCTTCCTCGAGGGCGGCGGGGCTGCCTTGGGGGCGGGCTTCGAGGAGGCGCCGGATTTGCCGACCTTCTTGCACGCGTCCTTGTCCTCGTACTCCTCGCAGGCCTTCTTCCAGATCTCGCGCGCCTTCTGCGGGTCCTTCGCCGTGCCGCGCCCAGCTGCGTAGTGGTCGGCGAGGATCTCGCAACTGTTCCACGAGCCGCCGCCGTCGCAGTCGGCCTTGTAGAGCGTGAAGACGAGCTTGTCGTCCTTGCCCATCGCCTTCGCGGTCTCGGCGGCGAGGAAGCAGCCGTCGATGACGACGCCTGGCCTGCAGAGGCGCGAGGCGATCGCCAGCGCACGTGCGTCGTCCTTCGGTGAACCGTCGTGCCCCTCGTGGAGGACGTCGGCGAGGTCCAGACAGTTGTCCGTGACCCCTCCATCGCAGGAGCGCTCGAGGAGCGCGAGCGACGTCGCGAAGTCCTGCTTCACGCCGTGGCCGCTTCGCAGGTTGTACGACGCGCTCGAGCAGCCCTCCGCGCTCCCGAGCTTGCAGGCTCGAACGTAGGCGCGGTGGGAGGCGGCGAGGTCCTGGAAGTGCGGGAACTCTACGGAGGTGTCGAGGATGCTCCCGAGCTGCTCGCAGCTCTCGGCCGAGCCGTTGTCGCAACCCTTCGTCGCCGCGGCGAGCGACTCGCGCCAGAGCGGCTCGAACTTCGCCGTGAATTGCGCGTCCGCCTCTCGCTCGGTCTTCGCGTCCTGCGCGAGCGGGCTCGTGTAGAGCGCCTGCGCGCCGCAGCCGTCGGCGAAGCCGAGGTCGCACGCCTTCTTGTAGACGGCGGCGCGCTCGAGCGGCAGCGTCGACTTGCCGAGCCGCGTCGCGACGTTGTAGCAGGACTCGGCGCTACCCTTCTCGCACTGTTCCGCGCACTCCGCGCGGTTCTTCGGGTCGCAGACGTGAGGGAGATCGGACTGCCGCGTGCACGTCTCGTTCGCGAACACGAACCCCTCGGGGCACGGGTTTTCGACCTCGGCCGCGACGGCGTCCTTGTCTCTCGCTCTATCCTTCGCCTTGCCGTGATCGGCGCTCTTCTTGGGCGTCTTGTGCGCGAGCGCCTCCGCCGGCGTGTCCCCCCCCTTCAGCGGCTGGAGCTCCAGGCGGAGCGGCGCGTGGCACTCCTCCGGCGGCTTCTCCGAATCGGCCCGTGACGTGAGGCAGGCCGCGAGCGAGCCGTCGCTCGCGTTGTCGAGCCTCTCGCTCTCGCTCTTGGCGCTCGCGCCCATCTTGAACATCTCGGCGACCGCGGCCACCTTCCCGAGCGAGCCCCGCCGCATCGAGAACGCGCCGAGGGAGGCGCTGGCGACGTAGTGCGTCGCGCCCTCGCAAGGGCCTTCGAGCTCCTTTCGATCCGGGTTCGTGAGGACGACGGAGCTCTGGCCGATCGTGACGGTCGCGAGGTCGATCGTGCGCCCGCTCGTCAGCTCGCCAGAGACCTTGCCGCCGCTGAAGGGCAGATTGGCGGCGACGTCGTCGCGGCTCTTGAGCTGGATCACGCGCTCTTTCCGCTGGACTCCTGCGAACTCGTAAGCGCTGCTCGGCGCCTTGCATCCGTTGAGGACCCGGATCGACGCACAGTCGTACGCGACGATGACGGCGCCCTTCTTCGCGAGGGCCGCCTCGAGCGAGCCGCGCGCGGCGTCGTCGAGGTCGACGATGTACGGCTGCGCGATGGCCGCCCTACCGCTGCACGAAGGAGCGGATCCGCCGAGCGCGTCCTTGCCCGTGAAGTCGGGCGGTCGGACCTTGTCGCCGACGCCGCCTCCACAGGCCGCGACGCCGATGCCGAGACCGAGCACGACTCCCCGCACGATGGCACGCCTCATCCGGACCTCCTGGAGGACGCGCGGGTGCGCGTCCGTGTCGGGAGCCTCCAGCAAGGTCCGTACGCGGCTGCGCGCGCCGCGCCGGCGCGCAGATCTCACGCAGTTCCAGGCGGAGGGTTCGCCGACGTGCTCGCGGTCACGGTCACGGTCACGGTCGCGCGCGCCGCGGTCACACCCGCGGTCACGCCTTCCGGCGTCGTCGTTCGACGTCGGCGTCGGGCTCTTCGTCGACGAGCTCGTAGGCCGGCTCCTCGCCGGTCGTCTCTGCCGTCTCGACGCGCACGGGGCCCTCGACTCGGTGGCGGACGACCGCGTCCTCCTCGATCGCGCCTTCGCTCGCCGTCGCCTCCGCGTCGCCGAGGACCTTTCGGTCGCGGAGGGCGAGGACGACCGCCGTGGCGGTGATGGCCGCGAGGGCGAGCCCGTGGCTCGCGTACCAGGTCGGCCGGAGGGCGGGGAGGTTCCAGAAGAGCCAGGGCGCGAACATCTTCCACGCGAGGGCGAGCCCGGCGCCCGCGGAGCTCGCCACGCCCGCCGCGACGACGGCGGCTCCCCGGTCGAACTTCGCGAGGGCGCTCCACGACTTGAAGAGGGGCATCGCGCCGAGGAGGGCGAAGACGACGAAGAACGGCGGCGCCATGCCGAGCGCGAACGCCGACGCGAACCACGACGAGGCCGCCAGCGCGACCAGCAGGCCCCACGTCTTCTGGCGCATGGCCGCCCGCGCGCCGACGATCAGCGCGAGAGAGACGCCAATCGTGAGGACGCGATCGAAGGCCACGCTCCTGAGCAGCATCAGGAAGCCCACGAGCTGGGCCGTCCAGAGCGAAGAGCCGAGCCACGGGGGGAGCGGACGTCGAGCCAACGAAGACCACCGTAGGACACCGGTCGCGCATCGCAACCCGGAGGGTGTCTCAGGTGGTACAGGCCGGATGCGCCTGGCCCGGGCCAGGGACCGCGGCCGACCGGAGCGCGAGAGAACAGGGTTTTTTCGGCACGAGCGCTTGGCATCGCTCGTGCTCCAGCTCGGAGCATGAGCACGACGACGCCCTCCTCGCCCGATCCCCAGACGGTGACCTCGTTCGACGGCCACGAGGAGCGATGGTTCGCGCGGGGCGCGACCGTGACGCGTCCGTCGATGCGTCCGGCGCCGATGCCGCTCGCCACGCAAGGGATCGGCGACCGCGTCGCGGACGTCTGGTTCAAGCGCTGCCCCTGAGGTCCAGCCCCCGCGAAAGGTCGCTACGACGTCTCACCGCGTCGCCTCGTTCGCGCCGAGGTGTCGAGCCGTGTTAGAGCCCTTGCTCTAAACGAGGGCACCCATGTCGCGTACGACCGCACGTCTCGTCATCGGTTCGGTTCTCGCGCTCGTCGCGTGCGGGTCGTCGTCGGAGCGAGGTTACGCCAGCGACGACGCTCCGGCGACGCCGGCCCCTGCAGGCTCCGGCGACGGGACGGGCACCTTGGGGCCGCGCGCCGACGGCGGCGCTCCGGCCGCGTCGGCGGGCGGCTGCGAGAAGATGGACATCGTCTTCGTCGTCGACGACTCCGGCAGCATGGGCGAGGAGCAGGCGAACCTCGGCGCGAATTTCCCCAAGTTCGTGTCGGTGCTCGATCAGACGAAGGCCTCGAACGGCACCCCCATCGACTACCGCGTCGCGGTGACCACGACGGGGAAGAGCTTCAAGCGCATCGGGCCGTTCGGGATCGCCGACGACGAGAAGGGCGACGACGGCGCCTTCCGGAACAACTGCGGCGGGCAGAAGCGATGGCTCGAGCGCTCGGAGGCGGCGGCCTCGTTCCCCTGTCGCGCGCAGGTCGGCACGGGCGGACCGGGGGACGAGATGCCGCTCGAGTGCATGCGCCTCGCGCTCACCGACCGCATGGCGGACGGCACGAACGCGGGCTTCCTCCGGGACGATGCCCTCCTCGCCGTCGTGATCCTCACGGACGAGGACGATTGCTCGTTCAAGGCCACGCAGCTGAACGAAGGATTCGGCGATCTCTGCGAGGGGAGCGGCGCCGAGGCGCCGGAGGCGTACGCCCTCACGCTCGACGTGATCAAGGGCGAACGCGCCCGGTGGGCGACCGCCGTCATCGCGGGCAAGACCTCGTGCCAGTCGACGTTCGGGGCCGCAGCCGAGGCGAAGCGCCTCGGCCGCTTCGTGACCGCGACCGGCAAGAACGCCGTCTTCAGCAGCATCTGCGAGGGCGATCTCTCGAAGGCGCTCGAGGAGGCGATCGCGAAGTTCGGCGAAGCGTGCCGCTCGTTCCCGAGCCCGCGCTGAGCGCGCTCGGGATCCGCCCTGTGCTCTGCGGCCTTCCCCGCGAGCCCTGATCAGAGCCCGAGATCGAGCCCGCGCTCGCGCATGCGCGCCCGGGCCTCCGCGAGCTTCCTCGCGGGCTCGAGCGCGATCGCGCTCGTCAGCGCGGCGCCGAGCGCGCACGGGACGCTCGCCCAGCTGAGGAGCGAGACCACGCCGCTCACGAGGATCGCGACGGCCCAGACTCCCAGCGCGAGCGCCCCGATCGCGCCCCCTGCGAGCGAGAGGAGCGTGCCAGAACGACCGCCGCGGAGCGCGCGGAAGCCGCCGACGAGCGCCATCGCCCCGAGGACCACCATCGTGAGGACGGCCGCAGCCGTCGTCCCCCGGACGCGGAAGACGAGGGCCGTCTGCGCCGCGAGCGCGAGCGCCACGCCTGCGAAGAGCAGGGAGGCCGCGCCGCCGAGCTTCATCGCGAACGGCACGTGGAGCGCTTCGATGTCGTCGTCGTGGAGCGGGATCGTCGCGGGCGTCATGGGAGACCTCGTGCCAGGTTACGGCCCGAGCGGCAACACGCTTCCCTTCGAGCTCACGCGGCCTCGGGGCCGCGCGACGCTTCGCTCGAGTCCTTCCAGCGCGCGAGGAGCACGCCGGGCAGGAGGCAGACCGCGGTGGCGACCACGAACGCGACGAGGCGGCCGCCGTGATCGGCGACGAGGCCGCCGACGAGGCCTCCCACGCCGATGGCGACGGCGTTGGCGCTCGTGAGCACCGTGTAGTGGAGGCCTGCGTCGGCGGGGCGGGTCGCGCCCATCAGCGCCGCGAAGAGGACCGTGGTCCCGAGCCCGCTGCCGAAGTGCTCGACCCAGATCGCGCTCGCGAGCATGAAAGGAGATGCGCCGAGGAGCTCGACCAGGACGAGAGGCAGGCAGGACGCGGCCTGGACGACGAGCGAGATGCGGAGCGCGCGCGTCTCCCCCGCGCGACGATGGAGGACGCCGCCCACCCATGCGCCGCCGAGGGCGCCGATCGATCCGAAGAGCACGACGGCGTAGCCGATCCGCTCCTTCGACCAGCCATGGTCGACCGCCATCGGCTTGAGGAGTGAGCTCGCCATGTGGAGCCCGAGCTTGAACGTGAGGGCCAGGAGGAGGACGGACGCCGTCTCCCTGCGGAGCACGTGCGCGAACATCCGGAGCAGGGGGAGCGGAGCACGGGCCGGCGCGGCGACGTCGACCGCGCGCTCCTCGTCGTGACGCCCCGCGAAGGCGCCCACGCTCGCGATCGCGACGACGGCCGCGCAGGCGAGGAGCGTCGTCGTCTCGCCGAGGCGCGCGACGAGGAGGAGGAGCGCCGAGCCCCCGAGCAGCATGCCGACGCGGTAGCCGCCCACCTGGGCGGTGTTGCCGAGGCCGCGGTCCTCCGCGCGGAGCGACCGTACCGCGAAGGCGTCGACGAACACGTCCTGGGTGGCGGCGAGGGCGGCGGCGAGCGCCGTCAACGAGAACCAGAGGACGGGGGCGTCGCGGAGGGGGCGGATCGCGAAGGCGGCCACGTTCGCGGCGAGGGCGAGCTGGAGCGCGAAGAGGACGCTGCGTGCGCGGGGCCTCACCCTCGGGTGATCGGCGAGCTTCGCCCAGAAGACCTTGAGCTGCCAAGGCAGCTGGAGCCAGGCGAGCGCCGCGATCGCGGTGTACGAGTGGCCCTGCTCACGCAGGACGACGGGCAGGTAGTCGACGGCGAATCCGAACGGGATCCCCTGCGCCGTGTAGAGGCACGCGAGCGCCACGAGGAGCGTACGGTGCCGCTTCAGATCGCGTCCTCGGCCATCTGGACCGCTCCTAGGTAGCATGGCCGGGGGGCGGGGCTCACGCGACCTCTTTCACCTTCGACGAACCCCCACTATAAGGTCCCCGAGCGATGTCAGCCCCGAACGACTCGGCCCCGGCGCTCGTGCTCCTGCACGGGTTCGCCCTCGACGCGCGCATGTGGCGCCGTCAAGTCGAGGCCTTCGCCGACAGCTACCGCGTCATGACGGTCGATCTGCCGGGCTTCGGCCCTCAGGCCCGCGACGTGGGAGAGATCGAGCCGGCGGCAGAGCTCGCACGCGCGATGGATGCGAGCGGGCTCGTCGGAGCGCACCTGGTCGCCAACTCGTACGGCGCAGCGGTGGCCATCGACTTCGCGCTCCAGAACCCGCGGCGGGTGCACTCGCTCACGCTGACGGGGCCGCTCCTGCTGGGGCGTCGCACGGGGTTCGAGACGTGGAGCCGCTGCGTCGCGCTCGCGAACGAGGGGGACCGCGCGACGGCCTGCGAGCTCTGGCTCGAGGACCCGCTCTTCGAGGGCGTCCGTCAGGACGAGGAGCTCTACGAGGAGGTCCGTCAGATCGTCCTCGATTACGGCGCGGGCCACTGGACGGGGCGCATCACGTCCCACTGGCAGCACGCCGACCCGGTCCCCCACCTGGCGGCGCTCGACGTGCCGACCATGATCGTCTCGGGTGAGATGGACATCCCGTCCTTCGTCCTGATGGCCGAGGCGTATGCGAAGGCCCTCCCGAGGGTCCGGCGCGAGATCATCCAGGGCGCCGGGCACTTCGCGAACCTCGAACAGCCGGAGCTGTTCAACGAGGTCCTCCGCTACTTCCTCGAGAACCTCTGACTGGACGCGGGTCCCTCGCGGCGTCTCCGACGGGAGACAGCCGGACCGGGCGTGGGGTGGATGTGCGCTCCCCGTGATCCCGGGCGCTTCCTGGATCGCCACCGTCGGGCACGGACGCTGCTCCTCTCGCCTCCGGATGCAGCCCTCCCGCCGCGAGCTCGGAACCGTCACGTTCCCGGAGATCCACGTCGTGGAGAGCGACGTCGCCGCGTCGGGTGAGGTCGAGACCGCGCGGGACGATGCGGACGGACCCAGCCCGGCCCACGAGCTCGAGCGGTACACGCACCAGCGGCTCCTCGGTCGCGGAGGCATGGGCGCCGTGCACCTCGTGCGGGACGAGCGCATCGGCCGCGAGGTCGCGCTGAAGCAGCTCGGCGGCGGACGGAGGACCCATCGCATCGCGCGCGCGCGCTTCGCCCGCGAGATGTGTCTCCAGGGCCAGCTCGAGCATCCTGCGATCGTCCCCGTCTACGACGTCGGGTGCACGGAGGACGGCGATCCGTTCTTCACGATGAAGTGCGTGCGCGGGACGTCGCTCGCGGAGGTGCTCCACCAGCAGCGGACGACCACGGCGCGCGTCTCGCGTCGCAAGCTGCTCACCGCCTTCAGCCAGCTCTGCGCCGCCGTTCACTACGCGCACGAGCGCGGGGTCGTGCACCGCGACATCAAGCCGGCGAACATCATGCTCGGTGCATACGGCGAGGTGTATCTCCTCGACTGGGGCGTGGCGAAGCTCACCGAGGCACGAGACGAGGAGCACGAGGTCCGTGTCCACGATCTGGAGCAGTCGGGTGAGCTCGACGTCGTGCAGACGGGCTACGGCGTCATCATGGGATCGCTCAGCACGATGTCGCCCGAGCAGGCCGTCGGCGGCGCGGTCGGCACCGCCGCGGACGTCTATTCGCTCGGAGCGATCCTCTTCGAGATCCTCACGCTCGAGCCCCTCCACCCTCGCGGGACGGCAGAGGACGTGATCGCCGCCATCGTGCGCGGCGTGGACGCGCGGACGAGCGTGCGCTGTCCCTCGGCCGACGTACCTCCCGAGCTCGAGGCGCTCTGTGTCGGCGCGACCCACCTCCACCCGGAGGACCGGATCGGCTCCGCGCTCGCCGTGCGCGATGCCCTCGAGAGCTACCTCGACGGTGATCGCGACCACGAGCTCCGTCGCGCCGCGGCGTCGCGTCACGCCGAGGCCGCGGCCCGGGCGGCCGAGGAGGCGCTCTGCGCGGACTCCGACGACGCGCACACGCGGGCAGGCGCGCTCCGCGAGGCGGGCCGGGCCCTCGCGCTCGACCCGGAGAACCCCGCCGCGCTCGGCGCCCTCGTGCGTCTGATGACCACGCCACCTCGGGTGCCGCCGCGCGAGGTGGAGGCGGAGAGCGAAAGGCTCCTCGCCGCGGACATTCGAACGGGTGCCATCGCCGGGAGCCTCGTGTACGGGGTCATCCTCGCCGCGGCCGCGCCGACGATGTGGCTCGTCGGGTGCCGCGACGTGCGCGCGTACGTCGTCGCGCACGTGCTCTGGGGGGTCGCCTTCGTGGCGTCGCTCGTGGCGGCGCGGCTTCCGACCTACAAAGCCGTCGTCGTGATGTACACGGCGGGCCTCTGCGCGACGATGTACATCTCGACGATCTTCAGCCCGATCCTCGTCGTTCCCGGCGTGCTGACCGCGCACGCCGCGGCGTTCTCGACGTCGACGCCGAAGGGCATCCAGCGCTACGTGATCGGGAGCGCGGCGCTCGCCTGCCTCGGCACGATCGGCGCGGAGCTCGCGGGGCTCGCCGGGGACACGATCCGGATCCAGGGCGGCGACCTCGTCCTCCACTCCGACGTCTTCGCGTGGACGGAGACCGCGGGGCTCGGCTACCTCGCCGCGCTCCTCGTCCTCACGGTCGTCGTGCCCGCGCTCGTCGTCGGGAAGATGGCGTGCGTCGCGCAGGACGTGTCGTATCGAACGCTCCTCCAGTCGTGGCACCTCCGCCTCCTGGTCGGCGGCGGGCCGAAGTGAGCGTCGTCGGGGGCGGGGGCGCCTCCGCCCGGCGTGCCGCCCCGAGCTGCCGCGCTAGCTCGAGCGTGCCGGTCCGAGCCACCGGCCGCCGTCGGTGGAGCCAGACGGTGCGAGACTGTGTCAGCCGGTGCCACCGGGGGCCTCGGTCGCCGGGGGCCGAGGCCCGTGGAGCGGCCGCGCTCGGCGCGAAGATGGAAGAAACGTCGCAGAATTCCATTCACGGGCCTTGCCAAACGCTTCGCGCTAGGTAGAGTGCGCCTCCCTTCGGGTCCCCAGGGACTCGCAGGGGTTCGGGTTTTCCCGAACGTTCCCGTTTCTCCCGCTCTCTCCCCGTCTCTGGACGGCCGTAACGGGTCTCGACTTTCTCAACGCTCGCTCGCTGCGCTCGCTCGCCCTGCCTCGTAGAGGCGTGCCGCGCACGGCGACCCTGGAAAGTCGGGTCTACGACGGCGTCCTGGAACAGCCGGTGGGAGAAATCTCACCGGTAAGAAGAAGGTCCGTCCCATGGTGTCGAAGGCGATCGCTCGCTTCGCGCGCATCAGCCCGCGCAAGGCTCGTGTCGTGGTCAACCTCGTTCGCGGCCGTGCGGCCGGCGAGGCCCTCCAGCTCCTCGAGTTCACCCAGAAGAGCGGCGCGCCCGTTCTCAAGAAGCTCATCGAGAGCGCGGTCGCCAACGCCCGCACCGTCAGCCCGGGTACGGACCTCGACAACCTGTTCGTCGAGACCGCCTTCGTGGACAAGGCTCCGAACAAGCACATGCGCCGCTGGCGCCCGCGCGCCATGGGCCGCGCGACGCGGATCCAGAAGGGCATGAGCCACATCACGATCCACCTCGGCTCGCGCGACTGACGCGGAACCAGCCAGAACCTCAGGACAAGAGCAAGCGATGGGTCAGAAAGTTCATCCGTACGGCTTCCGCCTCGGCGTCATCAAGACGTGGAACTCGAAGTGGTTCGAGGACAAGAACTACGCGAAGTGGCTCCACGAGGACATGCGCATCAAGCGCGCGGTCAAGGAGTACCTCATGAACGCGAACATCGCGTCCGTCGAGGTCGAGCGCGCCGCGAACAAGGCCAAGGTCATCGTCTTCACGGCGCGGCCGGGCATGGTCATCGGCAAGGGCGGCAAGGGGATCGAGATCCTCAAGATCGGCAACCTCAAGACCGCCGCCAAGGGCGAGACGAAGTTCGCCGGCGTCCAGTCGTACACGGACAACGAGGTCTTCATCGACGTGCAGGAGATCCGCAAGGCGGAGACCTCCGCGCAGCTCGTCGCGGAGAACGTCGCGATGCAGCTCGAGCGCCGCGTGGCGTTCCGCCGCGCGATGAAGAAGGCCCTCTCGACGGCGATGAAGTTCGGCGCCAAGGGCATCCGCATCCGCTGCTCCGGCCGCCTCGGCGGCAGCGAGATGAGCCGCGTCGAGACGTACCGCGAGGGACGCGTCCCCCTTCACACGCTCCGCGCCGACATCGAGTTCGGCACGCACGAGGCGCGCACGAAGTACGGCATCATCGGCGTCAAGTGCTGGGTCTTCAAGGGCGAGGTCCTCGCCCGCCGCCAGCGTCGTCCGCAGATCGCGGGCCAGTGACCCGGATCCACGCGATCTACGCGACAAGAGAGCGTTCACGGAGATAAGTCATGCTGGTCCCGAAGCGAACCAAGTTCCGCAAGATGCAGAAGGGCAACAACAAGGGCACCGCGTACCGCGGGTCCGACGTGTCCTTCGGCGACTTCGCGATGCAGGCGACCGAGCCCGGTCGCGTCACCGCCCGTCAGATCGAAGCCGCGCGTATGGCGATCACCCGCCACGTGAAGCGCGCCGGCAAGCTCTGGATCCGTCTCTTCCCGCACCGCCCCGTCACGAAGAAGCCCCTCGAGGTCCGAATGGGCGGAGGCAAGGGCGGCGTGGAGGAATGGGCCGCCGACGTGCAGCCCGGCCGCGTGATGTACGAGATCTCGGGCGTCGACGAGGTCACCGCGCGTGAGGCCTTCCGCCTCGCCGGTCACAAGCTCCCCATCGGTTTCAAGTTCCTCCGCCGCGGCACGATCGAGTCTCTCCCGGTCGCCGCGATGGCGCGGGGCGCGAAGGCCGAGGCCGCGAAGAAGAACGACGAGAAGGCGGTGACGAAATGAAGTCCAAGGATCTGCGCGAGCGCAGCGTGGAGGACCTGAAGGAGCTCGAGAAGAGCCTTCAGCGTGACACCTTCACGCACCGCTTCAAGAACTTCACCAACCGCCTCGACGACACGAGCGCGATGAACAAGACGCGCAAGGACCTCGCGCGCGTCAAGACCATCCTCCGCGAGCGCGCGCTCGTGGACGCCACGAAGAAGAGCGAGAGCAAGTGATGAGCAGCACCGCAAAGGTCCCCGCTGCGGCGCCGTCGAGCGCGACGCCGAAGGCCGAGAAGACCGCCCACGGCTTCCGCCGGAAGATGGTCGGCAAGGTCATCCGAGACAAGATGGACAAGACCGTCGTGGTCGAGTGCGTGAACTCCACGCGCGATCGGCTCTACGGCAAGTACGTCCGCGCGCGCACCCGCTACAAGGCGCACGACGAGACGAACCAGTACAAGATCGGCGACCAGGTCGAGATCCAGGAGCACCGCCCGATCTCGCGCGACAAGCGGTTCATCGTGGTGCGCCTCGTCAAGAAGTTCGTGCAGGAGTGATGCGGCCATGATCCAGATGCGCACCATCCTCGAGGTCGCCGACAACTCCGGCGCGAAGCGTGTCCAGTGCATCAAGGTGCTGGGCGGCTCGCGGCGTCGTTACGCGCGCCTCGGCGACGTCATCGTCGTCTCCATCAAGGAGGCGCTCCCGGGCACGAAGGTGAAGAAGGGTGACACGGCGAAGGCCGTCGTCGTCCGCGTCAAGGACGACACCCCGCGCCCCGACGGCAGCTACATCCGTTTCGACGAGAACAGCGCCGTCCTCATCAACGCTCAGCAGGAGCCGGTCGGCACCCGAATCTTCGGACCGGTCGCCCGCGAGCTCCGTGGCAAGAAGTTCATGAAGATCATCTCGCTCGCGCCGGAGGTGCTGTGATGGCTCTCTCCCGTCTCCAGAAGGGTGACGAAGTCATCGTCATCGCCGGTAAGGACAAGGGCAAGAAGGGCAAGGTCATGCGCTTCTTCGCCGAGAACGACCGCGTGCTCGTCGAGGGGGTGAACCTCGTCAAGCGCCACATGCGCCCGAACCCCCGCATGCAGCAGGGCGGGATCCTCGAGCGCGAGCAGCCGCTGGCGGCGAGCAACGTGATGCTGGTCGACCCGTCGACCGGCAAGGGCACCCGCGTCCGCGTCAAGTCGGACGACAAGGGCACCAAGGTCCGCGTCGCCGTGAAGAGCGGTGAAGAGATCCCGTCGCCCCGCAAGGCCGACGCCGCTGCGAAGGCCTGAGGAGCTGAGTCATGGCTGACGAGAAGAAGGAAAAGAAGGCCCCCCGCAAGGGCAAGGGCGACGACGGCTCGAAGGGGCCGGCGCAGAAGGTCGTGTCGACGGCGGAAGCCGTCTCCCCGCGCTTCGCGGAGAAGTACACGAAGGACGTCATCCCGGCTCTCACCAAGCAGTTCGGTTACACGAACCCGAACCAGGTGCCGAAGCTCGAGAAGGTCGTCATCAACATGGGTCTCGGTCAGGCCGTGACCAACCCGAAGATCATCGACAGCGCCGTCGACGAGCTCCGCGCCATCACCGGTCAGAAGCCGGTCGTGACGCGCTCGAAGAAGGCGATCGCGGCGTTCAAGCTCCGCCAGGGCCTCGCGATCGGCGCGATGGTCACGCTGCGCAAGCAGAAGATGTGGGAGTTCCTCGACCGCCTCATCTCGCTCGGACTCCCGCGTACGCGTGACTTCCGCGGTGTGTCGCGGAAGGCGTTCGACGGCAAGGGGAACTACACGCTCGGCCTCAAGGAGCAGATCATCTTCCCCGAGATCAACTACGACCGCATCGACGTCATCAAGGGGATGAACATCTCCTTCGTGACTTCGGCGAAGACCGACGAGGAGGGGCGCGCGCTCCTCCAGCACCTCGGAATGCCCTTCCGGCAGGCGTAACGGAGACGACGATGGCCCGTGCCTCACAGTTTGCGAAGCTCAATCGCGCTCCCAAGTTCGCGGTGCGCCACAAGAACCGCTGCAAGGTTTGTGGTCGTGCGCGTGCGTATTACCGGAAGTTCGAGCTCTGCCGAGTCTGCCTCCGCATGTACGCGCTCCGCGGCGAAATCCCCGGCGTGATCAAGGCGAGCTGGTGATCCCATGATGACCGACCCCATTTCCGACATGCTCGCGCGCATCCGTAACGCGTCGTTGGCTCGCCACGACCGCACGGAGATGCCGCACTCGAACCTCAAGCAGCACCTCGCGCAGGTGCTGAAGCAGGAGGGCTTCCTCGACGACGTCCGCGTCAGCGAGGGCGAGGGTCCCAAGACCCTCACGCTGGTCCTCCGTTACGGCCGCGACCGCTCCAGCGCCATCGACGGCGTCCGTCGCGTCTCGGCCCCTGGTCGCCGTGTCTACGTCCGCTACGACCGCATCCCGCGCGTCCGTTCGGGCATGGGCATCTCGATCCTCTCCACGAGCCGCGGGGTCATGACCGACCGCCAGGCGCGTGAGCAGCGGGTCGGCGGCGAGCTCCTCTGCGAGATTTGGTGATCGCCATGGCAGCTCAGACTTCCTCTGCAAACGCATCCGGTGTTCCGGCGGACCTCCGACAGTCTCGCGTGGGCAAGCGCCCCGTGGCGCTGCCGAAGGGCGTCACGGTCACCGTCTCGAACGGCAAGTTCGAGGTCAAGGGCCCGAAGGGGACGCTCACGCGCCCCGCGACGCCCAACGTGTCGCTCAAGGTCGAGGGCACCGAGCTCCAGGTCATGCCGACGGTCGGCGGCCGCGACGGCGCTCGCTTCCAGGGCCTCGCCCGCTCGCTCCTCAACGGCATGGTGACGGGCGTGAGCGCGGGGTACGTGAAGACCCTCCAGCTCGTCGGCACCGGTTACCGCGCCGAGCTCAAGGGCAAGATCCTGAACCTCGCCCTCGGGTTCTCGCACCCGGTGAACTTTCCGATCCCGGACGGCGTCACGGTGGTGATCCCCGGCGACTCGAAGGGCACCCTCATCGTCCTGTCCGGCTCGGACAAGGAAGTGATGGGCCAGACGGCCGCCAAGATCCGCGGGTTCCGCCCGCCGGAGCCGTACGGCGGCAAGGGCGTTCGCTACCAGGGCGAGAAGGTCCGCGAGAAGGCCGGCAAGGCCGCGAAGGGTGGTAAGTAGTCATGGGGTCTGCACTCCAGGGGCGTGAGCGCCGCAAGCTCCGCATCCGTTCCAACGTCTCCGGCACGACCGAGCGTCCGCGCCTCACGGTCTTCCGTAGCCTCAAGCACATCTACGCCCAGGTGATCGACGACACCGAAGGCAAGACGCTCGCGCACGTCTCCACGCTCTCCAAGGACCTCAAGGGGCCCGCGGACGAAGCGGCGAAGAAGGACGCGGCCACCCTCGTCGGCAAGGCCATCGCTGCCCAGCTCAAGGCCAAGGGCATCACCAAGGTCGTCTTCGACCGCAATGGCTACATGTACCACGGTCGCATCAAGGCTCTCGCCGACGGCGCCCGCGAAGCTGGCCTCGAGTTCTGAAGGACATCTGATCATGGCTATCGAACAGATCGACGAGGACAAGCTCAAGGAGCGCATCATCCACATCAACCGCGTCGCGAAGGTCGTCAAGGGCGGCCGTCGCTTCTCGTTCGCGGCCCTCGTGGTCGTCGGTGACGAGAGCGGTCACGTGGGTGTCGGGCTCGGCAAGGCCAACGAGGTGCCGGAGGCGATCCGCAAGGGCAACGACCAGGCTCGCAAGAACCTGTTCAAGGTCCCCCTCGACGGCGTCACCATCCCGCACGAGGCGCACGGTCACTTCGGCGCAGGCCGCGTGTTCCTCCGCCCCGCCTCGCAGGGAACGGGCGTCATCGCCGGCGGCGCGGTCCGCGCCGTCGTCGAGTCGGCCGGCATCCACGACATCCTGACGAAGTGCATCGGCAGCGCGAACCCGCACAACGTGGTCCGCGCGACGATCCAGGCGCTCCGCCAGCTGAAGAACGTCGACATGGTCGCCGGCAAGCGCGGGAAGCAAGCGGCTGACGTGCTTGCTAACCAGACCGTGAAGAAGGCGAAGAAGAAGGCCGTCCAGCCGGAGGCGACGTCGTGAAGGCCAAGCTCCGCGTGAAGCAGATCCGCAGCACGATCGGCGTCGATGCGCGCCAGCGCGAGAACCTGAAGGGTCTCGGGCTCGGGCGCATCGGCAAGGTCGTCGTCGTCAACAACACCCCGTCCTTCCGTGGCGCCATCAAGCGCGTGCTCCACCTGGTCACGGTCGAAGAGGTCGACAATGGCTGACACGCTCTCCAAGCTCGCGAAGCCCGCGGGTTCCACCGAGAAGAAGATCCGCAAGGGCCGTGGCGTCGGCTCCGGTATCGGCAAGACGGCCGGCCGCGGTCAGAAGGGCCAGTACGCTCGCCGCAGTCGCGGCGTGAAGCGTGGCTTCGAAGGCGGTCAGACCCCGCTCGCGCGTCGTCTCCCGAAGCGTGGCTTCACGAACAAGTTCGCCGACAAGGTCGCCGAAGTGAACGTGTGCCAGCTCGAGGCGTTCGCCGCCGGTGCGAAGGTCGACGAGGCGGCGCTCCGCGCGGCCGGGCTCGTCAAGGGCGCCTGCGACAAGATCAAGGTGCTGGGCAAGGGCGACCTCACGAAGGCCGTCACCGTCACGGCGCACGCGTTCTCGAAGTCGGCCCAGGAGAAGATCGCCAAGGCCGGCGGCAAGACGCTCCTCGTGTCCGCCGCGGCCGGTGAGTGACGTCGGTGCCTGAGATGAGCGAGCGTAGCGAGCGTCTAGGATGAGCGTCCTCGCCGGGTTCTCGAACATCGGGAAGGTGCCGGAGCTCCGGCGCAGGGTGCTCTTCACGCTCGGCATGCTTGCGGTCTACCGCATCGGGGCGTTCGTCACGATCCCCGGCGTCGACCGCAACGTCATGAAGGCGGTCGTGAACAAGGGTGGGGGGCTCCTCTCCTACTTCAACATGTTCTCGGGCGGCGCCCTGGCGAACCTCTCGATCTTCGCGCTCGGCATCATGCCGTACGTCAGCGCGAGCATCGTCCTCCAGCTCCTCACCATGGTGTGGAAGCCGCTCGACGAGCTCCGCAAGGAAGGCGAGCAGGGTCAGCGCAAGATCAACCAGTACACGCGCTACGGCACCATCCTCCTGTCGGGCTTCCAGAGCTTCGGCATCGCGATGTCGCTGGAGGGCCTGAACAACGGGGACTTCGCGGGCGGCGCGACGGGCGACGTCGTGACCCACGCCGGCTGGGGCTTCCGCCTCATGGCGATGATCACCCTGACGACGGGCACGGCCTTCATCATGTGGGTCGGCGAGCAGATCACCGAGCGCGGGATCGGCAACGGCATCTCCCTCCTGATCTTCGCCGGCATCGTCACCGACATCCCCGGCGGCGTCTTCGGCTACTTCCAGACGCACAAGGGCTCGATCCAGCCTCTCAACCTCTTCGGCGTCGTCGTCGTCATCGTCGCGACGGTCGCCATGATCGCGTTCTTCGAGCGCGCCCAGCGCCGGATCCCGATCTACTACGCGCGCCGGACCATCGGGAGGCGCATCTACGGCGGGCAGACCGCGCACTTGCCGCTGAAGGTGAACACGAGCGGGACGATCCCGCCGATCTTCGCCTCCTCCCTCCTCGCGTTCCCCGCCACCCTGGCGAGCTTCAAGATCCCGGGGATGGCGCAGCTCCAGCAGGCGATGGAGCGCGGCGAGTGGGTCTACAACCTCGTCTACGTGACGCTCATCATCTTCTTCTGCTTCTTCTACACGGCGGTGACCTTCCAGGCCGTCGACGTGGCGGACAACCTGAAGAAGCAGCAGGCGTTCATCCCGTCGATTCGACAGGGCAAGCAGACCGCCGAGTACATCGACAAGGTGCTGACCCGGATCACGCTCGGCGGCGCGCTCTACGTCGCGGCCGTCTGCATCATCCCGGACATCATCTCCGACTACCTGCACGTGCCGTTCAAGCGCAGCGGGACGTCGATCATGATCGTCGTCGGCGTCGCTCTCGACACCGTCGCGCAGATCGAGGCCCACCTCATCACGCGCAACTACGAAGGCCTCTCGGGCGGGGGAGGGCGCGCCACGCGCGTCCGCGGGAGAAGGGACGTGACGACATGAGGCTGATCTTCGTCGGCCCGCCGGGCGCCGGGAAGGGCACCCAGGCCAAGATCATCTGCGCGAAGTGGAAGATCCCGCAGATCTCCACCGGCGACATGCTCCGCGAGGCCAAGGCGTCCGGGAAGCTTCCGCAGGAGCTCGTGCAGAAGATGGCCTCGGGCGGCCTCGTGCCCGACGAGGTCGTCATCGACCTCATCCGCCAGCGCACCGAGCAGGCCGACGCCCAGAGCGGCTTCCTCCTCGACGGGTTCCCGCGCACGGTCCCGCAGGCCGAGGCGCTCGACAAGCTCCTCGCGACCCGCGCCGAGAAGCTGAACGTCGTCGTCGCCCTCCAGGTCGCCAAGGATCTGCTCGTCGAGCGTGCCACGCTCCGGCGGACCGACAAACGCACTGGACAGATCTACCACTTGAAGTATAAGCCTCCGCCCCCGGATGCCGAGTTGGAGCATCGGGCGGACGACCAAGAAGAAGTCGTCCGGAATCGCATCGAGACGTACGAGAAGATGACGGCGGATCTGCTCCCCTTCTACGAGAAGACGGGGCTCCTCCGGCGGATCGATGGGGTCGGCGAGGTCGAGGAAATCACCCGCCGGGTGATGGCAGCGCTCGAAGCTGCGAAGTGAACCGAAGAGAGTGGTTTCTAGCTTTCGTGAGGGTGAAAGGCCGAGTGGATGAGTGAACGTCGTGAGCGGAAAGAGCCGAAGGGCGACAAGCTCGAGTTCGATGGCGTCGTACAAGAGGCGCTGCCGAACGCGATGTTCCGCGTCAAGTGCGACAACGGGCTGATCGTCCTCGCGACGATCAGCGGCAGGATGCGGCAGTTCTACATCCGCATCCTCCCCGGTGACCGCGTCACCGTCGAGGTCAGCCCCTATGACCCCAGCCGCGGTCGCATCACCTATCGTCACAAGTGAACGTTTCGGGAGCGAGTCATGAAGGTCCGTCCGTCCGTCAAGAAGATTTGCGACAAGTGCAAGGTGGTCCGGCGCAAGGGCGTCGTTCGCATCATCTGTGAGAACCCGCGCCACAAGCAGCGGCAAGGCAACTAAGGAAGCACCGTCATGGCTCGTATCGCAGGCGTCGACCTCCCCCGCCACAAGCACATCGCCTACGCGCTCCCGTACCTCTACGGTATCGGCAAGACGCTCGCGGCCGAGATCTGCCGGAAGGCGAACATCCCGCTCGATCGCAAGACCGAGGAGCTCACCGAGGGTGACATCAAGCGCATCCGCGAGCTGCTCGAGACCGAGTACCGCGTGGAGGGCGATCTCCGCCGCGAGGTGCAGATGAACATCAAGCGCCTGATGGACCTCGGCTGCTATCGCGGCCTCCGTCACCGCAAGGGCCTGCCCGTCAACGGACAGCGCACGCACACCAACGCGCGTACCCGCAAGGGCCCGCGTAAGGGCGTCCTCTCGCGCGCCGGCGCGTCCCGCAAGCCTGGCTGATCGCCGGCCCACCCAGTCTCAAAAGGATCCGGAGTAAGTCATGGCCAGCACGAAGCAGTCATCCGCGCAGGGCGGAGCCGCCGCCGCGAAGGCGAAGGGTGGCAAGAAGAAGGTCAAGAAGAACGTCGCGACGGGCATCGCCCACATCCAGTCGACGTTCAACAACACCGTCGTCACGATCACGGACGTCAACGGGAACACCGTGTCCTGGTCGAGCGCCGGCTCGCGCGGCTTCAAGGGCTCGCGCAAGTCGACGCCCTTCGCCGCGCAGCTCGCCGCCGAAGAGGCGGGGCGCAAGGCGATGGAGCACGGCATGCGCTCGATCGCGATCTTCGTGAAGGGCCCCGGCGCCGGGCGCGAGTCCGCGCTCCGCGCGCTCCAGACGGCCGGCTTCAAGGTCACGCTCATCCGTGACGTCACGCCGGTCCCGCACAACGGATGCCGGCCGCCGAAGCGGCGCCGCGTCTGAGGATCGAGGCGCGGGGCTGAACGCCCCCGCCGCTCGTCGAGCGCTGCTCTCCGGAAAGGGAGCGGCGCTTCGCGCATTTGGGGCCCCGTTCGCGAGTGGGACGGTCCGTGCGTCAGTCTGCGCACGCCCCCGGGGGTAGCGCGGTGGATGGCCCCTCGTATCGGCGGTCGATTCGTCGGCACGAGGAGTGCTCCATGGGGACGCATGCGCTCTTCTGGCCAGCGGCTGGCTCTCCTCGCGTCGCTGTCGTTCCTCGCGTGTGGAGGACGCCTCGAGAGCGATGACGGCGTCTCGCGTGGTCCCGAGTCGCCGCGGACGTTCGACGCGCAGCCGCCCACCGCCGTCGGCCCGGGCCCGGATGCGCCGCGCGCTGCGCCCCTACCGCCGCCGACCACGAGGGTGTCCCGAGGATACGTCCGCCTCGTGAGTCCCGCTCTCGGCGAACCGAGCCAACCCGGGCTCGTCCCGGCCGACGCCCACTTCCACGAGGCGGTCACGACGACCATCACATGGGGGTGCACCGAGCGTGACCGCGACGCCGCGGCGTCACCGGTCTTCCTCGCGTCGCATGACGCGGGGACGGTTACCCTCGCGTTCGCGCCCGCGCAGCGGCTCGAGCCGCTCGACCTCGTCAGGCTCACGGCCGCGACGCGGTACTACCCCGCGCGCGAGGACTGGGCCGACGGGTGGAAGGCCCGGAGCGAGGGGGTCGACGCGCCGATGACCGTCAGCGCGAGTGGAGGAACGGACGTGCCCGCGTTCTCTGTCGTCGCGCGGTCGGCGGAGACGACCTCCTTCCGAGGCGTCCCGGACGACGAAGCGGTGCTCCCCTCGGGCGACCTGGTCTTGACCTGGCCGGACACCCGCAACGACGAGGTCGAAGCCATCCTCTACAGCGGCGCACGCATCGTGTGGTGCAAGATGCCGGCGAGCGCCATGACCCTCCGCATCCCGGCGAGCATGGTGGAGAGCGTCCGCACGCACGCGGGGGACTACGAGAATTTTCGCGGGCTCGTCGTCACGGCCGCGCGCAGGACGCTCGTCGACGTCGAGGGCGTGGCCGTCGAGGTCCTCAGCGAAGAGCGCCGCGATCGGAGTCTCCGCGCGAGGAACTGACGGGGAACGGCGGGCTCGAGCTCGACGGTTCGTGGAGCGACGCGCGACTCGTCACGAACGCGTCCGGCGTGCGATGGTTCGAGGTGAACCATGTCGCGCCTGCATGCCGCCGTCCTCGTCGCGACCGTCATCCTCGTCGCTTGCCGCGCGCGCCGTGGCGACGTCGTCACGGACGCGGCGCCTCGCGATCCCGCGCCGGCGTCGTCGGCCCCCGACGCGTCGGACGTGCGACCGACGCTGCCGCCCCTCGGGGGCGTCCCGTGGATGACGACCGTCGAGCTCGAGGACGGAAGCTACGCGCACGTGGCGGTTCCGCTCGGGGCGACGCGGGCGATGCCGATCGTCGTCGGCGTCCACGGGGCGGCGGACCACGCCGACTGGGCGTGCTCGGAGTGGCGCGCGACCGTCGGCGGCGGGGCGTGGGTGGTCTGCCCGCGCGGAACGCCGGATCCGCGCGCGGAGGGGGCGCTCGTCTGGAGCTCCGCGGCGCAGATCACCCGCAATGCGGCGCGCGCCGTCGCGGCCGTGCGCGCGCGGTTCGGGCTGTACGTCGCGGACGGGCCCGCTGTGTACGGCGCCTGGTCCCAGGGCGCGACCCTCGCCGGTGAGGTCATGGCCGGCGCGGCGCGCGACGCGCACGACGGGGTAGGGCTCGCCTATGACCGCGTCGTCCTCGTGGAGGGCGGGTACGGCGGCGTGGACGCACGGGCCATGGCGCGCTCGTTCGCGAAGGGTGGCGTCGGCCGCGCGCTCGTCTGCTGCGCCAGCACGGCGTGCCGCAAGCTCGCGGTCGACCTCCGCGGCGCCGGCCCTGCGGTCGGTCTCGAGGTCCACGTCGTGGACGTCGGGCTCCGGGGGCACGTCTTCGACAAGCCCGTCTTCGAGGCGATCGCGGGGGAGCTCCCCTGGCTCCTCGCCGGCGACGCGCGCTGGACCGGGCTCCTGCGGTGAGCCGCGCGGCTTGCAATTTGCCGCGGTTCGTCTAAAAAGCGCTTCCCCCGCCCGAACCTCACGGATCTCCGTGGGAAGAGGGCAAGCCGGGACGAAGCCAGGTCTCGAGGGATCGCCCTCGGAGCTGCGTGTAAACCGGTCGATTTTCTCCTGGGGCTGCCCGGGAATCACGAGGAAGAAGAGAGAATGGCTCGTTACATCGGTCCCGTCTGCAAGCTCTGCCGCCGCGAGGGCATGAAGCTCTTTCTGAAGGGCGAGCGCTGCTACACGGACAAGTGCGCCGTCACGCGTCGTCCCTACCCGCCGGGCCAGCACGGCCAGGGCCGCATCAAGCTGACGGAGTACGCGGTGCGTCTCCGCGAGAAGCAGAAGACTCGCCGCATCTACGGCGTCCTCGAGCGCCAGTTCCGCGACTACTACTTCGATGCGACGCGGCGCAAGGGCCGCACGGGCGAGCAGATGCTCGGCCTCATCGAGAGCCGCCTCGACAACGTCGTGCACCGGCTCGGCTTCGCCTCGTCGCGCAACGAGGGCCGCCAGCTCGTGAAGCACGGCCACATCCTCATCAACGGCAAGCGCGTCGACATCCCCTCGTACCTCCTCAAGGCGGGCGACAAGGTGGAGGTCCGTGAGAAGAGCCGCGGCATCAAGTACATCGCCGCGTCCCTCGCGCAGGTGGAGCGTCGTCCGACCCTGTCGTGGCTCGAGCTCGACAAGGCGAACTTCGCCGGCACGTTCAAGGGCTTCCCCGTCCGCGAGGAGCTGAACGAGCCCCCCATCCGCGAGCAGTACATCGTCGAATATTACTCCCGCTGACGCGGCCATCCGCGGCGGATCCCTTCGCCGTGCCTTCGTCGCCTCGCTGCGACGTACTGGGGCCCCACGTACTCGTGGGGATGTCACAGACGTCTCGCTCGGCTCCTCGGCACGGCTCGGTCTCCACCGCGGCTGACCACGTCAGGTGGTCATCACATGTCATCGCAACAAACACGGGCAGGCGACGGGGGGATCCGCGAAGCGGGTTTCAGAGATTTCCCGGGATCGCCGCGTGAAACACGAGAAGGGGTCCCACGTCCTTCGTGGGGATCCAGGAAAGTAGGAGCACTGCATGAGCAACATCGTGACGCGTAACTGGCGTGACCTCATCCGTCCGCGCGGGATCCAGATCGAGCAGGAGACGCTCACCGACTTCTACGGTCGCTTCTCGTGCGAGCCGCTCGAGCGCGGCTACGGCATCACGCTCGGCAACTCGCTCCGCCGCGTGCTCCTCTCGTCGCTCCAGGGCGCTGCCATCACGGCCGTCCGCGTCGAGGGCGCCCTCCACGAGTTCACCACGGTGAGCGACGTCGTCGAGGACGTGACGGACATCATCCTCAACCTGAAGGAAGTCGTCCTCAAGGCCGCGACCGCGAAGACGTACACCGTTCGCATCGACAAGGAGGGCCCTGGCCCCGTCTACGCGAAGGACATCCAGCTCGTCGACGGCCTCACCGTCCTGAACCCCGACCACCTCATCGCGACCCTCGACAAGAAGGGTCCGCTCCAGATGGAGCTGACGGTGAACGTGGGCCGCGGCTACGTCCCCGCCGAAAAGAACAAGACCCCGACGATGTCGATCGGCACCATCCCGATCGACGCGCTCTTCTCGCCCGTGCGCAAGGTGAACTACACGGTCACCAACGCCCGCGTCGGTCAGGTCACCGACTTCGACAAGCTCTCGCTCGAAGTCTGGACGAACGGCAGCGTGAAGCCCCAGGACGCCGTCGCGTACGCGGCGAAGATCCTGAAGGAGCAGCTCACGATCTTCATCAACTTCGAGGAGACCGAGGAGACGAGCTACGTCCAGGGAACGCCCGAGGACGAGCCGCTCAACGAGAACCTCTTCCGCTCCGTCGACGAGCTCGAGCTCTCCGTGCGCTCGGCCAACTGCCTCCAGAACGCGAACATCACGCTCATCGGCGAGCTCGTTCAGCGGACGGAGCAGGACATGCTCAAGACGAAGAACTTCGGCCGCAAGAGCCTCAAGGAGATCAAGGAGATCCTTGCCAACATGGGTCTCTCGCTCGGCATGAAGATCGACAACTGGCCCCAGATGCTCGAGCGCTGGAAGGCCCAGCAGGCGCAAAACTGAGTCCCACCAGACGGGGCGCGCCGACACGGGCGCCCCGTCGACCGTTCGCGCGTACCTGATCCGGCGCGCGGCGGGCCTCCGAAAGAAAGAAGACAGTCATGAGGCATCAGAACTCCGGTCGTAAGTTCGACCGCAACAGCGAGAGCCGTCGCGCCATGTTCCGCAACATGGCGGCCAACCTCATCCTCAACGAGAGGATCGAGACGACCGACGCGAAGGCCAAGGAGCTCCGTCGCGTGGCGGAGAAGCTCATCACCAAGGCGCGTCGCCTCGGTGAGGTCGCCTACACCCAGAGCGATACGATGTCGGCCGGCGACAAGGCGAATCGCCTCGCGGTGAAGCGCCAGCTCCTCTCGTACCTCCCGCGCTTCGGCGTCCTCGTCTCCAAGGGCGGCGAGACGAAGAAGGTCGACCTCGTCGAGAAGCTCCTCCTCGATCTCGCGAAGCGCTTCAAGGATCGCCCGGGTGGCTACACGCGCATCATCAAGGTGGGCCTCCGCCGTGGTGACAACGCGCCGCTCTCGCTGATCGAGCTCGTCGACTCCGCGCCTGCCGCGGAAGGCGCGGCCGAAGGCGAGAAGCCGGCGAAGGCGAAGAAGGCGAAGAAGGCTGCCGCGGTCGCCGCAGGCTGATTCGTCCACGTGAGACGAGGGCGGTCCTCCTTCGGGAGCGGCCGCCCTTCGTCGTTTGTCGCGGCGGCCGGTCAGGCCCGCGCGCGGGGTCGGCGTCGGAAGCCGCCGAAGAGGATCGCCGCGATCACGCCGACGAGCAGCACGGCCGCCGCGCCGGCGAACGCGCGGACGCGGCTCGCGCGATCGGCGTGCCGCTCCTCGATCCGCGCGAGCTCGGCACGAGCGCCAGGGTGGCTCGGATCGCGCTCGAGCGCGCGGTGGAACGGCGCCTCGTCGACGATGCCGCGGGCGAGGAGATCCTTGCCGTCGAGGAACGCGAGCTCGGCTTCGACCTGCGCGACGAACGCGCTCTCGGGCGCGAGGCGGCGCGCCTTCTCGAACAGCGCCCGCGCGGCGCTCGCGTCCGAATCCATCACGGCGCGGCCTCTCGCGACGTAGGCCGGCGCCGCCTCCGCGCGACGGTCGAGCATCGGCTGACGGGCGAGGACCTTGTCGAACGTCGTGATCGCCTCGTCGAGCTTGCCCTCCTTCACCGCGCGGAGGCCCTCGTCGAAGAGGCCGTAGACCTCCTGGAGGCGCAGGCGGTCGTACGTCGCAAAGAGCTCCTTCGCGACGACGTCGATCGGGGCGCCCTCGGGCGCGGGCTTCCCGGCGACGTTCGCGTATGCCTCGCGGACCTTCCAGATCGCCTCCGGGCCGTACGAGACGACCGCCTCGCGCGCCGCGGCGCGGACCTGCGCCTTGTCGGCGTTCACGAAGGAGAGGATGACGGGGAGCGCGTCGAGATCCCCGATGCGCGCGTAGGCGCGGAGGACGTCGACGAGGACCTCGGGCTCCTTCGTCTGGACCGCGTCGGCAGGGATGCGCTTGCCCATCGCCTCGAGCTGCGCGTAGGCCCAGGCGCGGACGGCGGGCGTCCCGTCCTTCCGCGTCTCGAGGAGGGCCGGGATCGCGCGCTCGCCGAGGCGCTTCACGAGCCGCGCGAGCTCGGAGCGGTAGGCGCCGTTCGAGTCGCCGGCGACGCGGACGAGGGCACGCGCGGCCGGCGTCGTCGCGGCGCTCGCGAGCGCACGCGCGAGGGCGACGGTCGTCGCGGCATGGCGGAGCGCGCCGGGCTCGATCTTCGCGGTCGGCTCATCGCCGCGGCTCAACGAGACCAGCGCGTCGAGCAGGTCACCCTCGCGACCGGCCGCCTTCCGCGCCTGCTCGACGGCGGACGGGACGGAGGCGGGCGGCGCCTTGCGGAGCTCGGCCAGCTCGGCGGAGAGCGCCTCGACCGAGAGCGATCCGAGCCTCTCGAGCTCGAGGGCTGCCGCGAGGCGCTCCGCCTTCGGGCGCGACGACCCCACCCGGGCGGCGAGCCCCTGGACGTCGGCCGCCGAAAGGCCCCCGCCGTCGGCATGCGCCGGCAGAGTGGCCGCTCCCGCGACCGAGCTCACCGCGAGCCACGCAGAGGCCGCGAAGACGAACGGGATCCGCGTCACGGTCATGAGGAGGGGAACGCCCGGGGCCGGGGGCCCCTATTCCACGATCTGGAACTCGTAGAACTCGCCGGTGTACCCGCGCCACCGGATGTCGACGCTGTCGACCCGGGCAGCGGACGGACCGTGGTTCGCCCAGCTGGAGAGCTCCTTCACGGCATCTTCGTCGCCCTCGGCGAGGAGCTCGACGCCCCCGTCGGGCCGGTTCTTCACCCAGCCGGTGATGCCGAGACGCCGCGCCTCCCGCTGCGCTGCCGCCCGGAAGTACACGCCCTGCACGCGGCCTCGCACGATGAGATGGATGCGTTTCTGAGCCATCGCCCTACCCCCAAGGCCTACCGAAGGTGCGGCTCCCGGGCAAGGGAACCGCATGCCCGCCGGGCCTTTTTCGGACTAGAGTGCGCCGCCGTGACCCCCGAACCGCTCCCCTTCGTGACCCGGCTCTGGTTCGCCTGGGTGTGTTTCTTCCGCGTCCTCTTCGACGGAGCCTTCGCGGGCGCTGTCCATCTGGTCGCGGACGAGGGCCTCCCCGCGGCCCCCGAGCCGAAGCGCCTCGACGCCCCGAAGGACACCCCCGGGGACGCGACCGAGGTCATTTCCCTCCGCGAGGAGCTCGCCGCGACGAAGAGGAAGCTCGAGGCCGCCAAGAAGGCCGCGGACGCGAAGCCCGCGCCTACCCACGACGCCGCCCTCCAGCTCCTCGCGCTCCTCCAGCGCGAGGGGCGCCTCGTCGACTTCCTCGAAGAAGACGTCGCGAGCTTCGCGGACGCGGACATCGGCGCCGCGGCGCGCGTCGTCCACACCGGATGCCGGAAGGCCCTCCGCGATCACGTGAAGCTCGCGCCGGTCCGCGACGAAGAGGAGGGCGCGAAGGTGACCCTCCCCGAGGGCTTCGACAAGGCCGCAGTGAAGCTCACCGGCAACGTGCAGGGCAAGGGGCCGTTCTCGGGGATCCTCCGTCACCGCGGGTGGCGGGCGACCGAGGTCTCGATGCCGGTCGCGATCGAGGGACACGACGCGCGCGTCGTCGCGCAGGCGGAGGTGGAGCTTTGAGCGCGAAGTACATCGTCGGGATCGACCTCGGGACCACGCACTGCGCGCTCGCGTACGCGCGCATCCCCGAGGACCCGAGCCTCCCGCTCCCGCCCGTCGAGGTCCTCGCCCTCCCGCAGCTCGTCGCGCAGGGCACCGTCGAGCCGCGCGAGCTCCTCCCGTCCTTCTATTACGTCGCCCACGCGAGCGAGGGCGCCCAGGCCCTCCCCTGGGACGCCGAGCGCACGTACGTCGTCGGAGAGCACGCCCGCGCGCGCGGCGTCGACGCCCCCGCCCGCGTCATCACCAGCGCCAAGAGCTGGCTCTCCCATCCGTCCGTCGATCGGAGAGGGCCCATCCTCCCGGCCGCGGCGGCCGACGACGTCGAGAGGATCAGCCCCGTCGAGGCCTCCTGGCGCTATCTCGAGCACCTCGTCGAGGCGTGGGACCACGTCGTCGCGAAGGGCGACCCGGAGCTCGCCCTCGGCAAGCAGAACGTCGTCCTCACCGTCCCCGCGTCGTTCGACGCCGCGGCGCGCGAGCTCACGACGGAGGCCGCCTACGCCGCCGGCCTCGAGGACCTCACGCTCCTCGAGGAGCCGCAGGCCGCGTTCTACGCCTGGCTCGCCGCCAAGGGCGACGCGTGGCGCAAGGACGTGAAGGTCGGGGACGTCGTCCTCGTCGTCGACGTCGGCGGCGGCACGACCGACTTCTCCGTCATCGCCGCCGTCGATCGCGGCGGCGAGCTCGCCCTCGAACGCGTCGCCGTCGGCGAGCACATCCTGCTCGGCGGCGACAACATGGACATGCTCCTCGCGCACATCGTCGAGCAGAAGATGGTGAAGGAGGCCGAAGAGGCTGGCCGCACCCTCGAGCTCGACAAGTGGCAGCGCGCGGCCCTCGTCCACGCGGCGCGTGGGGCGAAGGAGAAGCTCCTCGTGGACGGCAAGGCGAAGTCGGCGCAGATCGCCGTCGCGGGGAAGGGGAGCAAGCTCGTCGGCTCGACCCTCCGCGCGGAGCTCACGCGGGACGAGGTCACGCAGGCCATCATCGAGGGCTTCTTCCCCGTCGTCGCCTCCGATGCACGCCCCGCCCAGCGCGCCCGCGCGGCGCTCACCCAGCTCGGCCTCCCTTACGCGCAGGATCCAGGCGTCACGCGCCACCTCGCGGGCCTCCTCGGGCGCCACGCCGACGCGCTCGAGAAGGTGGGGGGGACGAAGACCGGGACGATGCTCCGGCCGACGTCGATCCTCTTCAACGGTGGCGTCATGAAGAGCCCCGTGCTCCGCGAGCGCCTCGCCGCGTGCGTGGACGCGTGGCTCGAGAAGGACGGCGCGCCGAAGGCTCGGGTCCTCGAGGGCGCCGATCTCGATCTCGCCGTCGCGCGCGGCGCGGCCGCGTACGCGCTCGCGCGGCAGGGGCGCGGCATCCGCATCCGCGGCGGCACCGCGCGCGCCTACTACGTCGGCATCGAGGGCGCGGTCCCCGCCGTCCCCGGCGTCTCGCCGCCGATCACGGCGCTCTGCGTCGCGCCGGTCGGGATGGAGGAGGGCACGAGCGTCGAGGTGGCGGGCGACGAGCTCGGCGTCGTCGTCGGCGAGCGCGTCCGCTTCCGCTTCTTCGGGTCCACCGTCCGCCGAAAGGACGCCGTCGGCGCCGCTCTCGAGCGCTGGAAGGGCGACGAGCTCGAGGAGCTCGCGCCGATCGAGGTCGACCTCCCCGCGGAGGGTCGCGCGGAGGGCGACGTCGTCCCCGTGAAGCTCCGCTCGAGCGTCACCGAGGTCGGTACGTTGCTGCTCGAGGCCGTCCCGCTCCAGCCGCGCAAGAAGGACGAGCGCTGGAAGGTGGAGCTCTCGGTCCGGTCGGGCTGACGTGACCGCGTCGTACGTCGTCGGCATCGATCTGGGGACCACGCACACCGTGGTCGCCTACTCGGCCGTCGACGCGCGCCGGACGCGGACGGCGCCCGAGCCGATCGTCTTCGAGGTCCCGCAGCTCGTCGCGCCCCGCGAGCGCGAAGCGCGTCCGCTCCTCCCGTCGTGCCTCTACGCGCCGCTCCCCGGCGAAGTGGACGAGGACCCCGACTTCGTCGTCGGCGAGCTCGCGCGAAAGCGCGGGGGGGAGGTGCCCGCGCGGTTCGTCGCCTCGGCGAAGAGCTGGCTCTCGCACGGCGCCGTCGATCGCACGGCGCCGATCCTCCCCTGGGGCGCTCACGTCGACGGCGCGGCGCGGATCTCGCCCGTCGATGCGAGCGCGCGCGTCCTCGTCCACCTCCGCGAGGCGTGGGACGCGGCGCACCCCGAGGCGCCGCTCGCCGAGCAGGAGGTCGTCCTCACGTTGCCCGCGTCGTTCGACGACGTCGCGCGCACGCTCACCCTCCGCGCCGCGGAGATCGCAGGTCTTCATCCGATCCTCGTCGAGGAGCCGACCGCGGCGTTCTACGACGCGATGCGAGACGTGGAGTCGATGCGCGAGCACGCTGGTGCCGCCGGCGAGGAGAAGACGGTCCTCGTCGTCGACATCGGCGGCGGGACGACCGATCTGTCGCTCATGGCGATCGCGGTCGCTCCGAAGGCGGCCGGCGGCTTCACGGTGCGTCGCGTCGCGGTCGGCCGCCACATCCTCCTCGGCGGCGACAACATGGATCTCGCGCTCGCCCACCTCGTCGAGCCGCAGATCGCCGGGGCCGCGTCGGGCGCCCGCCTCGATCCCCTCGAGCTCGGGCAGCTCGTCCTCGCGTGCCGCGACGCGAAGGAGCGTCTCCTCGCCGGTCGGGTGAAAGAGACCAAGGTCACCGTCCTCGGTCGCGGCGCGAAGCTCGTCGGCGCGTCGCGCTCGGCCGTCCTCACGAAGGAGGACGTGGAGAAGGTCGTGGTCGGCGGGTTCTTCCCGGCCGACGTGGAGCCGAGGGCCGCCGCGCGCTCCGGCATCGTCGCCTTCGGCCTCCCGTACGAGCGAGACCCCGCGATCACGCGTCACGTGCGCCAGTTCCTCGTCCGGCACGCTGCCGAGCTCCCGCGCGGCGTGCCCGACACGGTGCTCCTGAACGGCGGCGTCTTCCACGCGCGCCCCATCGTCCGCGCGCTCCAGGCGGCGATGAAGAGCTGGGGCAAGGCGCCGGCGATCCTCCCCAACGACGACCCCGATCTCGCCGTCGCCCGCGGGGCCGTGCGCTACGGCTTCGCGCGCCGCGGCCTCGGCGTGAAGGTCGAGAGCGGCGCCGCACGCGGGTACTACGTCGCGCTCGCCCCCGAAGGCTCCAAGGAAATGCGTGCGGTATGCATCCTTCCTCGCGGCGCGCAGGAGGGCGTCCGCCATCAGGCCGAAGGTCGCACCTTCGAGCTCGTGGTCGGGCGGAGCGTCCGGTTCGATCTCTACGAGTCCGACGTCGCGAAGGACGACGTCGGCGCGATCGTGAAGATCGAGGGCGACGCGTTCGAGCGGCTCCCGCCGGTCGTGACCCAGCTCCCGGCCCTCGGGAAGGAGGCCACGGTGAAGGTCGTCCTCGGCGGCGAGCTCCTCACGACCGGCCAGCTCGAGCTCGCCTGCGTCGAGGTCACCTCTGCGGGCGCATCGGGCCGGCGCTTCCGGCTCGAGTTCCAGCTCCGCGAGGGATCACGCGGGGCGAACGCTCCTCTGCCTCCCGCCTCGCTCGCGCCCCCGTCGATGGCGCCCGCGGCAGGCGGCAGCCTCGCGCCGCCCTCGAAGCTCGCGGACGCCGAGAAGATCCTCGATCACGTCTTCGGCAAGAAGAGCGACGCATCCCCTCGCGAGACGAAGGACGTCGTCCGCGATCTCGAGGGCGTCCTCGGCGACCGCCTCCGCTGGACGATGGAGACGACGCGGCTCCTCGCCGATCGCCTCCTCCAGAACCCGGGCGCCCGCCGCCGGACCGCGCAGCACGAGCGCGCGTTCTGGATGCTCCTCGGCTTCTGCCTCCGGCCGGGCTTCGGCGATCCGGGGGATCCTGCGCGCATCGAGCGCGCGTGGCCGCTCTTCGAGGGGCGGCTCGGGTTCCCGAACGAGCCGCAGGGCTGGCAGCAGTTCTTCATCGCGTTCCGCCGGATGGCCGGGGGGCTCGGCGAGCCCAACCAGGTCGTCCTCCGCGACGCGTTCGACGGGGTCATCGCGCCGCCCGAAGCGGGGTTCAAGGCGCCGAAGCGGACCCCCGAGGCGATCGACGAGCTCACGGTCATGCTCGCCTCGCTCGAGCGAGTCCCGGTCGCACGACGCGTGCAGCTCGGCGACTGGCTCGCGGAGAAGACGTACGGGAGCCAGGATGCGCGCCTATGGTGGTCGCTCGGTCGCATCGGCGCGCGCGTGCCGCTCTACGCGAGCGTCCACCACGTCGTCCCGCCGAAGAGCGCCGAGGCGTGGATCGAGCGGCTCCTGAAGGTGGACTTCAAGAGCGTCGGCACGGCGAGCCATGCGGCCGTCCAGCTCGCGCGCGTCACCGGCGATCGCGCGCGCGACGTCTCCGAGCGCGTCCGCAAGGAGATCGAGAAGAAGCTCGTCTCGGCGCAGGCGAAGGAGGCGTGGGTCCGCGCGGTCCGCGAGCTCGCGTCCGTGGGAGAAGAGGAGCGAGCGGCGATGTTCGGCGAGGGCCTCCCCATCGGCCTCCGCCTCGCGGACGATTGAGGGGCTTTAGCGGTGAGAGGTCCTTCCGTCGACGAGGTCGTCCTCAGGGGCCGAGGGCTCCACTCGGCGTCCGCATCGGGCGTGCGCTTCGTCTCCGCGCCCGGCGAGCCTGTGGCCATCGCGAAGGGGGGACGTCGCGTGGCGATCGAGGAGCTACGCGTCGAGGCGAGCGAGCGGAACACGGTCGTGACCGACCTGGCGGGAGTCATCCGCGTCGCGACGGTCGAGCATCTCCTCGCCGCCTTCGCCGGCCTCTCCGTCCGCACGGGCGTCGTCGTCGAGATCGAGGGGCCGGAGATCCCGCTCCTCGACGGCGGCGCGGGCGCGTTCGTCGCCGCGCTCCGGCGGCTCGAAGTGGCCGAGGACGAGCCGTCGCCGATGCGCATCGTCCGCGCCGGCGAGGTAGAGGTCGGCCGCTCGCGCTACACGTTCACGCCGTCGGCCGCGCCGAGGATCGACGTGAGCCTGTCCTTCGACGAGCTCGCGCGCACGAGCGAGGCCTCGTGGGACGGCACGTCAGCGCAATTCGTGCGTGAGATCGCGACGGCCCGCACCTTCGGGCTCGCGCACGAGGTGATGGCGCTCGTCGAGCGCGGGCTCGCCGCCCACGTCGCTCCGGAGAGCGTCGTCGTCCTCGGGAAGGACGACGTCCTCTGGGCAGGGCGTCCGTTCGAGGAGAGCGAGCCCGCGCGTCACAAGCTCCTCGATCTCCTCGGGGACCTCTTCCTCCACGGCGGTCCGCCGGCAGACGGCCTCCTCCACGCGACGCGGCCCGGACACGCCGCGACGCACGCGGCGATGCGCGAGGCCGCCGCGCGCGGGCTCGTCGCCGTCAGCGATCGCCGTCCGGCCCGAGCCTGACGCCGCTCTCGTCGCGGTCGAAGACCCGGCCGGCCGCGACGGCGGGGTAGGTGCGCCGCTTCAGCGTCGCCGCGAGCGGCGCGAGGCCCATGACCGTCTCGCGATCGACGAGGTCGCGCGAGAAGACGAGGACGACGAGCACGCTGCCGTCCACGTACGTCGCGCCGAGCCCGAAGACGCTCCGCACGCCGTGCTCCACGACGAACGCACGCGAAGGGACGACCGCCTCGTTCTCCGGCTCGGCCGCGTCGCGCACATGGAAGACGCCCATTCCATCGCCGAGCCGCGGGCCGGGAGGGCGCGCGTCGCCTGACGGCAGCGCGTCGATCGGGTAGCCGAGGTCCTCGAGCATGCGACCCACCATCGGGATGGTGCGGACGAAGCGGCCGTCCGTCAGGGGGACCGCGCGATGACCGAGCGACCCACGGACGTCGTTCCACGCCGGCCGCACGCCGCGCGAGGCGAGGAGGGTGAGCACGGGGGTGTCGGGCCGGAGGCGCGCGCGGACGCCGCGCTCCTTCGCGAGACGATCGACGAACGCGTGCTCCTCGGAGGGGAGGTCGCGGTACGGCTGCGTGACGAGGACGCGCGCGAGCACGGTCGTCGCCGGTGCGAGCTCGAGGAGCGCGTCGACGAAGGCGCGGGCGGCGCTCTGCAGCGTAGGCGCAGCGCTGCCATGACGGCCGATCGCCTCTTCGAGCGAGGAGAGCCCGCTCCGAGCGATGGCCAAGACCTCGCCCCCCCCGGGGGGAGAGATTCGTTGCAACGTCCCCGACATTAACACGCGACCCGCCGTTCGGCCACGTGGGGGCAGCAAGAGCTGGCCCTGGCGCCGCGGTGCGACCGCATGGCGCCAGGATGGAACGCCGCGTCGTGCCGCACCGCAGCACATCGCGCTTCTCGCGCGCGGGTGCCCCTGGTAGCCAAAGGCCGATGCGACTCCACGCGGCGGCGGCGGGGCTCTTCCTCCTCGTCGTCCCGCGCGAGGCGGGAGCCGCCGAGCCGTTCGTGGATCCACGCCTCCCTCGGCCGACCCTCGCCGAGCCGAACGAGCCCGCGCGCGTGCAGCCTCTCGACGCGAGCGCCGAGCTCGTCGCGCCACGGTTGCCGACGCCGTTCATGCTGAAGGAGCTCGCCCACCCTCGCATCGACGCGTGGCTGGACTGGACGCTCGCCTCCGTCGTCCCCGAGACCCCGTCGGGGAGCAACGTCGCCGCCGGGCTCCTGCGCGTGGGCGGAGAGGCCCACGTGTTCCTCTTCCGACGCTTCTACGTCGGCGCCCAGCTGCCGATCGCCTTCGCGCGTGGCGTCGACGGGGCGCCGGAGCTCGGGGGAAGCTCGTCCCGATCCCGGGAGGCGAACGTCGGCAACCTCGACCTCGAGGCGCGCATCGTGTTCCCGATGCCCTCGTGGCTCGCCTTCGGCGCGTCGCTCGGCCTCGCGGTCCCCACGGCGACGTTCGATCGGAACGGCCCTGCGCAGGCGGCGGCGCGCGCTGCGATCGCGGTCGCACCGACCGACCTGCCGCTCTTCTTGCCCGGCCGTCTCACGTGGCGACCCGCGCTCGACGTCCGGATCCTGCGGGGCCCCTTCGTCGTCCAGATCCGGCAAGGCATCGACGTCGTCCAGGACACGTCGGAGGGTGGCGTCACCACGCAAGGGCGCATCCTCGCGCACGCCGGCATCCTCGTGTCCCGCGATCTGGAGCTGTCCATCGAGGCGCAGCAGCGGTACCGTTTCGGCGAGGACGCGAGCGTCGATGGGCGTCGGTCCGCGGTCGTCCTCGGGCCGGGCGCGCGCGTCTCGCTCGGCCGCTTCGACGTCGGGGGTATGTTGGCCTCGAGCTTGCTGGGGGCGCTCGGCAGCGAGATGTCCTCCGTCCTCTCCGTCCAGGCCTCCGTGGTGGCCCACCTCCCTTGACTCTCCGCATCCTTCGTCCGTTCGTCCTCGCGACCGCCACGTGCGTGGCAACCTGGCTCGGCGCCGCGAACGCGCGCGCCTCGGAGCCGTCGCTCGCCGCCCCGCGCGGGCCCGTGGAGTGGAAGCCTTCGTGGCGGCGCTTCTCGGCGAACGAGGGCGTGGCGACGATCGGGTTGACCGTCGGCTCCTACATCCTCGAACGTCGCCTCGACAACCCGGGCCACGCGCTCCTACCCGGGGCCGTGCCGCTCCTCGACGATCCCGTGCGATGGGCGCTCCGCGGTCGCGATGCGAAGACGCAGATCGCGTTCGAGCGCATCAGCGACCTCGGCTATCGCGGGATGGCGCTCTTCCCCTATGTCGTCGACGTGGGCATCGTCGCGCTCGGCGTGCACCGCAACGCGGACGTCGCGGCCCAGATGGCGCTCATCGATGCGCAGTCGCTCACGCTCGCCGGCGTCACCCAACTCTTCGCGTCCCGCGTGCTGGGGCGCGAGCGTCCGTACGAGCAGGACTGCCGGGGTCCGGGCTCGCGCACGACGTCACGAGAGTGCCTCTCGGCCGCGGATCACAAGTCGTTCTACAGCGGCCATACGGCGGCGGCCTTCACGAGCGCGGGCCTCGTCTGCGTCCACCACCAGTACATCCCCCTCTACGGCGGCGGCGCGCCCGACGCCTGGGCGTGCACCTGGGCGCTCACGGTCGCGACGGCGACCGGCTTCCTCCGGCTCGGCACCGACGCGCACTGGGCGAGCGACGTGATCGTCGGCGCGGGCGTCGGCTGGCTCTACGGCTACCTGATGCCGCGCTTCATGCACTACGACACGCCGGCGTCCCGCGCGCGTCGCCGCGCGGGAGGCGCCGCCGCCGCGCTCGGTCCGCTCGGCGAGCCCGGCCACGATCCGCGGCGGATCCTCTGGACCCCGACCTTCACCCCCGTCGCCGACGGAGGCGTGATCGGGCTCACCGGAACGCTCTGACGCGCGCCTTCAGTTCGCCTGCTGCGGCTGGCTCTCGCTCGTCTTCCGCGGCTCGCGGGCGCGGACGTCCTTCCGGTCGAGGGCGGCGCGGACGAAGCGGGCGAAGAGCGGATGCGGCGCCGTCGGCTTGCTCTTGAACTCGGGATGGAACTGGCAGCCGACGAAGTAGGGGTGCTCGCGGAGCTCCACCATCTCGACGAGCTTCCGGTCCGGCGACGTGCCCGAGAGGACGAGGCCCGCCTTCTCGAGCGGCTCGCGGTAGTCGTTCGCGAACTCGTAGCGGTGGCGGTGCCGCTCGCTGATCTCGGTCGTGCCGTACGCCTCGCTCGCGATCGAGCCTGGCGCGAGCGTGCACGGGAAGCCGCCGAGCCGCATCGTCGCGCCCTTCGCGCGGACGTGACGCTGGTCCGGCATGAGATCGATGACGGCGTGCTGCGTGTCGCGGTCGAACTCGGCGCTGTTCGCGTTCTCGAGGCCCGCGACGTGGCGCGCGAACTCCACGACCGCGAGCTGCATGCCGAGGCAGATGCCGAAGAACGGCACCTTCGACTCGCGCGCCCAGCGGATCGCCTGGATCTTCCCCTCGGTTCCGCGGTCGCCGAAGCCGCCCGGGACGAGGACCGCGTCGACGTGGCCGAGGAGCTTCTCCGCGCCGTCGCGCTCGATCTGCTCCGAGTCGATGTGCTCGAGCTCGACGCGCACGTCGTTCGCGAGGCCGCCGTGCACGAGCGCCTCGTTGAGCGACTTGTAGGCGTCCTTCAGGTGGACGTACTTCCCGACGACCCCGACCTTGACTGCGCCCTTCGCCGGCTTCTTGTAGCGCTCGACGATGCGCTGCCAGGCGGACAGGTCGGGGCTGCGGCTCCAGATGTTGAGGCGCTCGGCCAGGAGGTCGTCGAGGCCCTCGGAGTGGAGGTGGAGGGGGAGCTCGTAGATGCAGCCGACGTCGATGGCGCTGATGACGGCCTCCACCGGCACGTTCGAGAAGAGCGCGATCTTGTCCTTCGTGGGCTTCGTGAGGGCGGTCTTCGTGCGGCAGAGGAGGATGTCGGGCTGGATGCCGATCTCGCGCATCTCCTTCACGGAGTGCTGCGTCGGCTTCGTCTTCAGCTCGCCCGCCGTCTCGATGTAGGGCACGAGCGTGACGTGGAGAGAGACCGCGTTCTGCGGCCCGGCCTCGATCTTGAGCTGGCGAATCGCCTCGAGGAAGGGGAGGGACTCGATGTCGCCGACGGTGCCGCCGATCTCGAGGATCGCGACGTCCGCGTTCTCCGTCGCGTCACGGACCCGCGCCTTGATCTCGTCGGTGATGTGCGGGATGACCTGCACCGTCGCGCCGAGGTACTCGCCCCGGCGCTCCTTCGAGATGACGGCCTCGTAGATGCGGCCGGTCGTGAAGTTGTTCGCGCGGGTCATCCGCACGTTCGTGAAGCGCTCGTAGTGGCCGAGGTCGAGGTCCGTCTCCGCGCCGTCGTCGGTCACGAAGACCTCGCCGTGCTGGTACGGGCTCATCGTCCCCGGATCGACGTTGATGTACGGATCCAGCTTGACGATGGTGACGCGGAGGCCGCGCGCTTCGAGCAGCGCTCCCACCGACGCGCTCGCGAGGCCCTTGCCGATCGACGACACGACGCCGCCCGTCACGAACACGAACTTGGTGGGCTTACGGCTCATCGAATGCCTCCGGGGGTACAGCGCGGAACGGGGGCGTCAGGACGCCTCATTTCCGACCCGGACCACGCGGATAGCATACCGCGTCAGGGTGACCAAGGCTCACCGGTGCGCGCGGCGAGCGACCCGCGAGATCGCGCGAAGATCGCGCGGTCGTGCTCTCGAGCTACGCCGTCACGTCGAAAGCCGCGGACGGATGCCGAGGCCGAGGTAGGCGAGGGCCCGCGCGAGGAAGGCGGGGTTACCGAGGACGTAGCGCTCGAAGAGTCGCGTCGGCTCGCAGCCGAGGCGGTAGATCCACTCGCAGCGCGCGGCGCGCACCCACGCCGGGGCGCGCGGGACCTCGCCGGAGAAGAAGTCGAGGAGGGCGCCGACGCCCGCGACGACGCCGACGTCGAGGAGCACCTTGTTCTCGTCGATCCAGCGCTCCTGGACCGGGTTGCCCATCCCGACGAGGACGACGTCCGCGCAGGCCTCGTTGATCTCCTCGACCACCGCGCTGCCGCGCTCGAAGCCGTGCGTGACGCCGACGACCTTGACGTTCGGGAAGCGCGCCTCGATGTTCCGCGCCGCCTTCGCCGCGCGGCCGGGCGCCGCGCCGTAGAGGTAGACGCGGAGCGGGCTCGTCGCGTCGGCCGCCGCGAACAGACGCGGGAGGAGATCGGTGCCGTTGAGGTTCTCGACGAAGCGGCGGCCGGCGAGCTTGCCGTAGATGTCGAGGCCGACGCCGTCGTTCAGGACGACGTCGGCGCGGTTCAGCACGTCGCGGAAGCACTCGTCCCGCCACGCGAGGTTCATCGTGTGCGCGTTCGCGAAGAACATGGCGCGCGGAGCGACGTCGCGCTTCGCGACCGCACCGTAGAACCACGTCCGGACCTGCTCGAAGGTCGCCGACGCGACGCCGACACCGAAGCAGTCGACGGTGGCGAGGGTCGGAAGCGTCGGGACGGGGCCGATGTACGAAGGCCGCGTCGACGAGAGGCCGGCCGGCCGCGCGCTCGGCTCGAGCTCGTCGTCGAAGCGGATGGCAGGCCGCATGCCCGATTGCGAGAGGGCGTCGTGCTCCGAGAGGGCGTCGACGGAGACCGGCTCCGCGGCGAGGCCGCCCTCGATCACCGTCCACGCCGTCGCCGCTACCCTCTTCGCCGCCATCGCCATGATGGGTGACCTGGGTTGCAGCTAACGATCCAGTTGCCATGTCATCGAAATCACGGCGGTCTTCCGCTTGGGCGCCGCCGAGGTCGGCCTTCTGGTGCACCCCTCTGCACTCCGAGTGAAGCGCGGGCCGCGCTCGATCCAGAGGAAGGATCCGCGGCGGGCGCGTACGACGCGCGGCGCAAAGGGGGAGGATGCTACGTTCGTCGCGTGCTCGAAGGCGTTCTTCTGGGGGGACGCTACAAGCTCGGGGGCGCCATCGGCGCGGGGAGCTCCGGGACGGTGTTCCGCGCGCGCGACCAGCGCACGAACGGGGAGGTCGCCGTGAAGGTCGTGCCGCCCGGCTTCGACGCCGAGCGGCTCGCGGCACGCCTCCGCCGCGAGGCGCACGTCCTCCGGCGCATCACCTCCCGCCACGTGGCGCGCATCCTCGACTCGGGGGAGGACGTCCCCGGGACGTGGCTCGCGATGGAGCTGGTCGACGGCGTCGCGTTGTCGCCCGCCGCGCTCGGCCGGCCGCTCTTCCCCCACGAGGTGCTCCGCGTCGCGCGCGGGCTCCTCGAGGGCCTCTCCGCGACGCACGAGGCCGGGATCATCCACGGCGACGTCAAGCCGGCGAACATCCTCGTGCCGCGCGCGACGACGGGGTTCGACGGCGTCAAGCTCGTCGACTTCGGCATCGCCTCGGCCCGCGAGGACGATCCGCGTGGGGCACGGTTCGCGATGGAGGCGCCTTCCGCGGCGCTCGGGGAGGCCGGGCTGCTCGGAACTGCACGCTACCTCGCGCCCGAGGCGCTGAGAGGTCGGCCCATCGATCCGCGCGCCGACGTCTACGCGACCGGCCTCGTCCTCTTCGAGCTCCTCGGCGCGGGGGCGCTCTTCGGGGGAACGTCGCTGCGGGAGGAGCTCCGCGCGCGCCTGGAGCGTGAGCCTCGCCTCGACGGCCGCGTCCCGTCCCCCCTCGCGGCCGTCCTCGCGAAGATGCTCGCGTGCGATCCGCTCCAGCGATACCCGGACGCTGCCTCGGTGCTCTCGGTGATCGTCGACCTCGACACAGCCCCGGTGTCCTCCGTCTCGGCGATCGAGGAGGCGCCGCCGAGCCTCCGGCCCGGGCCTCGGCGGAGCTCGCCGCTCCCGCCGCTCCCGCTGATCCCGGCGATGCCGTCCCTCTCGGCGCCGCGGATGCCGGCGATCCCGACGCCGCAGACCGGCATCGGCGCGGGATCGACGAGCGCTCCGCGCCTCTCCCTGGCCGGAAACATCACCGCGCTGCCGTCCCTCCGTCCAGGGGCGCCGCTCCCTCGCCTCGACAAGCTCGCCGCGTCGCCGGAGCTGGCGCTCGTGGAGACGCTGCGCCACCTCGACCTCGCGATGCTCGACGCGCTCGCGCGGCGCGAGCGAGGGAGCGTGCCGGGTCGCGTCGCACGCGCGCTCGCGCTCTCGCTCCGGCTCGAGCTCGACGCGGCCGCGCTCGTCCTCGAACCGCTCGTCGCCGCCCATCCGCTCGCGCGTGCCGTCGCGGTGACCGTGCTCGGACCGCGCGCCCGACGGGTGACGCGCGCGCGCGTCTTCGCCGATCGTGACGAGCCGTGGGGAGGGGCCATCCTGCCCGAGCTCGGCGCGCTGCTCGCGGCCGTCGGCGCGGCGACGTCACCCTCCGCGGATGCCGTCCGTGACGTCGAGCGGATCGCCCGCGCGGAAGCCGCCCTCGGCGAGGAAGGCGGAGCGACCGACGACGGCTCCGTCCCTCCGGAGCAGCTGCGCGCCCGGGACGCGGCCCGGGGTACGCTGAAGCTCGCCCACCTCGCCGCTCGCGTGAGGACCGGCGAGCTCGACGTGTTCGTCGCCCTCGACACGGCCGCGCCGCTCGTCGCCGCCGGACGGGCTCCTGACGGGCTCCTCCTCCCCCTCGACCGCGCGCTGCGATCCATGTTCATCGGGACGATGGCGGGCCTCGTCGACGCGAGCCGTGCGCGTGACGAGCTCGAGCGTGCTCACCGCGTCGCGAGCGAGACCGGTGCGACCCTGCTCGAGGTCGTCAGCGGAATCGCGTGGGGCGCACTCCTCGTCCAGCACCGCGCGCACGAGGCGCACGGCCTCGCGCTCCTCGAGCGCGTGAGCACGCTCGTCGCGCACGGGGATGCTCCGACGCTCGATCACGCGGCTCAGCATCACCGCGCGACGGCCCTCGTCGCCCGAGGCGACTGGCAGGCCGCGATCGCGCCCTTGCAGCTCGCGCGCGAGGCGGCGAGAGCGGAGCGCGCCGTCGATGCCGAGGTGCTCTCGACGGCGACGGAGCTCGCCGCCCACCTCGCGATCGGCGACGCGAGCGCTGCAGAGGAGGTGTCGGGATCGCTCTCGGACTCGGCCATCGCGTCTGCGCGCCCGCGCCCGGCCGCCTTCGCCTGGATCGCGCGCGCGCTGGCGGCGCTCGCGGGGGACGACCGGCCGGCGCTCGCGAGAGCCCTCGACGCTTGTGCGGGATGCGTCGGGACCGCGCTCGACGAGACCCTCGACGCGCAGGTCGTCCTCGACGCCGTCCGCCTCCTCGCGGCGGCGGGCAGGGGGGCCGTGGAGGAGGTCGAAGGCGGGCTCCCCCGCCTCGAACGGCTCGCGAAGACGACCGGGTTCTCGGCGTACTTCTGGACCGACGTGCTGCGTGCCGTCGTCCGCCGTGCCGAGTCGACGCGTGGGCGAGGGGCGATGCTCGACACCCTCGAGACCATCACGCTCGTCCTCGGTCGGTCGGGGCGCCTCGGTCGGGAGCGCCCGACGAGCGTCCCTCCACCCCCCCCGAGGTGACCCGGACCACGAGCCGTGCTAGCTGCGAGGCACCATGTCGACCGAGCACATCGGGATCACGGGCTATGACAGCTTCCACTTCGTGGTCGAGAACCTCGAACGTAGCCGTGCGTTCTACACGGAGCGCTTCGACTTCAAGGAGGTCGCGCGCGCCGGCGACGAGCTCGCCCTGCGCAGCGGTCAGCAGTCGGTCGTCTTCGGCGCCGGCGACGTCCGTGTCTGCGTCTCGACGCCGCTCCGCCAACAGTCGAAGGCCGCCCGCTTCCTTCGCCGGCATCCCTCGGGGGTGATGAGCCTCAGCTTCAAGGTGAAGAACCTCGACGAAACGATCGCCTTCCTCGACAAGCGAGGGGGCACCTTCCTCGCCGATCCCGTCGAGGACGTCGACGACGGCGGCAAGTACCGGTCCGTCGAGATCGCGACGCCGCTCGGCGAGGTCGCGTTCCGCTTCGTCGAGCGCACGGGCTACGCCCGCTTCGCGCCGGGCTTCGTCGACTCGGGCGTCGGGAACAGCGGTCAACCCAAGAACATCTTCGGCATCCGTACGATCGATCACGTCACGTCGAACGGGTTGACGATGCAGCCGATCATCGCCTGGTACCGCGACGTGCTCGGGATGCAGCCCTTCTGGGACATCAGCTTCCACACCCAGGACGTCGCGAAGAAGCTCGCGTCCGGCTCGGGCCTCCGCTCGATCGTGATGTGGGATCCCGTCAGCCACGTGAAGTTCGCGACGAACGAGCCGCTGAGGCCCCACTTCCGAGAATCGCAGATCGCGAAGTTCGTCGAGGACAACGGCGGCCCCGGCATCCAGCACATCGCGTTCGCCGTCGACGACATCCTCTGGTCGGTGGAGGACCTGAAGCGGCGCGGCGTCGACTTCATGGCCACGCCGAAGTCGTACTACCTCGCGCTCCCGGAGCGGCTCGAGAAGCTCGGGATCACGAACGTCGCGCAGGAGCTCGCGGAGCTCGAGCGTCTCCAGATCCTCGTCGACGGCGCCGAAGACAAGTACATGCTCCAGATCTTCCTCCGCGAGGCCGCGGCGCTCCACGACGACGTGCGCGCCGGTCCGTTCTTCTACGAGATCATCCAGCGCTGCGGAGACGAAGGGTTCGGCTACGGGAACTTCCGGGCGCTCTTCGAGAGCATCGAGCGCTTCCAGAAGCAGCGCGCGTGATGAGATAGGCTGGGGGAATGGTCCGGACGTCGCTCGTCCTCGCCGCGCTCGTGCTCGAAGCTCCGGCGGGCTGCTCGGCCCTCCTGGAGCGTGCGCGCGCGGGCGCTCGTCCGAAGGAGACCGCGACGGCCCCGACGACGAGCGCCAGCGCCGTGCCGAAGAGCAGAGCGGCCCCGGTTCGCACGGCGCCGCCGGTGTGGATGCCGCCCGTGCCTCCCTTCGAGCTGCCGCCGCCCGCCGATCCCGACGCGTCGACGCCTCTCAGCGCCGAGATGAAGAAGGCGCTCGAGGCGTTCGAGGCCGGCGAGCACAAGAAGGTGAAGACGCTCCTCGAGAAGAAGGTGCGTGGCGGCAAGGGCACGGTCGACGAGGCGAAGCTCCTCGCGGCGTCGTGCACGAGCCTCAAGGACAAGCCCTGCACCGACGCGGCGAGCGCCGCGATGGACGCGCTCTAACCGCGGGCCGCGCTGGGACCTCGCGCCGCGTCGAGGCCGACGGGCTCGAGGGCTCGTGCCTTGCACCCTCGCTCGTGCGTGGAAGCCAACATCGGTCACGGGCCCGTCGCAGGTCCGTCGCGCACGCGACGGAGCACCCTTCTCGGCGTCTCCCTGCTAGGGGTCGTCGTCTCCGCGAGCCTCGGCTGCGGCGGCGCCCCACGCGCGAAGGCGCCACAACCTGCCGTAGGGACGGCCGAGCTCACGGCGGCGGACCTCGGCCGTCGCGTCCAGAAGGTGCTCGTCGCGGACAAGGAGGCCATCGCGATGGTCGGACGTGACGGCTGTCACGCCACCGTTCGTCAGGGAAACATGCAGAACATCGGTCCGAGCGACGAGCTCCGCGTCCGGTGCCCGAGGAAGGAGCGCCTGACGCAGTGGTTCAAGGGGCTCGATCGCGTCCTGTCCACGATCGAGGTCGCGGAGGTCGGTGACGACGACGACGACACGGACGACGCGACCCCCGCGGCGCAGCTCGTCGTCGGCAAGGGCAAGGTCGTCCGGGTCGTGAAGTCGGCCGACGCGGCGCGCCTCGTCGCGGAGGTGCGCGCCTTCGGGGCCGAGCTCGAGTCGGGGGAGATCCCGCGGCCGGGACCTGCGACATCGTCCGGCTGGCAGATGCTCCGCGTCACGGGCGCCGCGCACGTGATGCTCGGCGGCGAGCCGACCCGCGGTGTGCTCGACGCTCGCATGTCGACGAACGGACAGTACCTCTGCGAGTTCGTCGGCGCGACCGACGAAGGATCGGTGCGCGCGACGAAGAGCGGATGGATCACCGACTCGCTCGCGGCGCGCGCGCTCGACGAGGTGCTCACGCCGTTCCAGGTGCAGGCGACGGGAGAGAGCCCGAGCGCGACGTTCGCCGCGGCCACGGCGGGCGGCGCCGAGAAGCGCGCGAACCAGGCCTCCACGGCCGCCGTGTTCGAGCGCTTCGCGCCGCTCCAAGATGCGCTCGGCGACGCGTGTATCCCGGAGCTCGAGCCCCCGGGGGCGAACGCGGGGCTCTAGATCGTCGTGTCGCGCTAGCGGAGCGTGGCGAGGCCGAGCCAGCGACCCTCGGCGCTCGGCGCGAAGGCGGCGGCGCGTGCGCTCGCCACGGTGACGTGGTCCTCGTGGAAGAGCGGCAAGAGCCACGCGCGCTCGCGAACCCGCGCCTCGAGCTCGGCGTAGATCGCGCGGCGCTTCTCGGGGTCGAGCACGGCGTCTCCTTCGTCGAGGAGGCGGTCGACCTCGGGATCGCGGACGCGGCCACGGTTCGCGCCGGCCGGGGGGACGCTCGTCGAGTGGAGGAAGACACGGAGCACGTTCGGCTCGGTCACTTCCGGCAGCTGGAGCGTCGCGAGCTCGAAGTCCCCGCTCGCGAGCCGCGCGAGCATCGTGCCGAGCTCGAGGGGGACGACGTCGACGGTGACCCCCACGTCGGCGAGCTCCTGCGCGATGGCCCGCGCGAGGACGCCGCGCAGACGATCGGTCGACGTGAGGAGCGTGACGCGGAGGTGGGGGAGGCCCGCCGCGGCGAGGCGGGCGCGCGAGCCTTCGCGATCGAGCGCGAACGGCGGCGCTTCCGAGTGGGCCCAGTGCGACGGCGGGATCAAGGTCGACGCGGCGCGCGCCTGACCGCCGAGGAGCGTCCGCGCGAGGCCCTCCCGATCGATCGCCGTCGCGATCGCGCCCCGGACCCGCTCGTCCGCGAGCGGTCCTCGATCGCTGCGCACGACGAGGTACGTGAGGCTCGCCGCCGGGCGTGTGCTCACCGTCAGCGCGTGGGCGTCCCGAAGAGCCGGCAAGAGGGTGGGGGAGAAGCCGTTCACGACCAGATCTGCGCGGCCGGCATGCATCCGGAGCGCGCGCGCGTTCTCGTCGTGCACCGTGCGGATCGTGACGTGGTGGACGGGCGGAGGCATCACGCCACGAGGGGCGGGCGCGAGCGCGATCTCGCCGTGCTCGCGCGTGGTGACGACGTACGGGCCGAGGCCGTCGAGCGAGCCGTCGGGCCGTGGCGGTCCGTGCGCCTCGTCGCGACGGAGGATGGGGAGCTCGAGGTCGGTGAGGAGCGTCGCGTGGGCGCGGGCGAGGCGGATGCGTACGATGCGCGCGCCCTCCGCCTCGACCGAGCCGATGGGCTCCACCATGCGGGCGTGCCGGGAAGCGACCTTCGGCGAGCGGAACGCCTCGATCGTGGCGACGACGTCCGCGGCCTCGAGCGGCGCGCCGCCGTGGAAGCGCACGCCCTCGCGTAGCTCGACGCGGAGCGTGCGCTCGTCCTCCCACGTGAACGCGTGCGCGGCATACGGGACGGGCGCGAGCGTGTCGGGATCGAGCCGGAAGAGGCCGGCGTGGACGAGGCGGGAGGCGCGGATCGCGACGGCGTCGGTCGCGTAGCGGGGATCGAGCGTCTCCGCGTCGGTCGGGACGAGGATCTCGATCGGGCGCGGTCCGGGAGGTGTCGCCTTGCAGGCGGAGAGAGCCAGGGCCGCGAGCGCGACGGCCGCGAGGACGACGGCGGCCGGGGCTTCCGTCACGCGCCGTGAACGGCTAAGAGCACCGCCATGCGCCCTCGGCTCGCCGCCCTCGCCCTCGCCGTCGCGAGCGCCCTCTCGCTCGGAGAGCGCGGCGCATGGAGCCAGCCCGAGGCGCCGAGCGACAAGGCCGACAAGGCCGACAAGGCCGTCCGCGCCCCGGAGCTCGAGGCCGCCGTGCGCGCGCTCGTCTCGGACAAGAGTCTGCGCGACGCGCAGATCGGCATCGTCCTCGTGGACGTCGAGTCCGGCGCCGTCCTCGCGCAGACGAACGAGCACCTCGCCCTCAACCCCGCGTCGAACGCGAAGCTCTACACCGCGGCCGCGGCCCTCGCGCTCCTCCACGGGTCCCACAGATACCAGACGACGCTCAGCGGAACGATCAAGAGCGGCGCCGTGACCGGAAACCTCGTGCTTCGCGGGCACGGCGACCCGTCGCTCGCGACGCAAGACCTCTGGGCGCTCGCCCGGGACCTCCGTACGTACGGCGTCCGCCGCGTGGAGGGCGACATCGTCGTCGATCAGAAGTTCTTCGACGAGCTCACGACGCCGCCGGCCTTCGAGCAGCAGCCGCACGAGTGGGCCGCGTTCCGCGCCCCCGTCAGCGCCGTCGCGCTCAACGAGAACACCGTCACGATGGCGGTCCGACCGACCCAGCCCGGCTCGCCGGCGAACGTGACGTTCGACCCGCCCGGTTTCGTCGACGTCACGGGGACGGTCGACACCGGAGAAGAGGGGGCGGACTCGGTCGTCCTCGCGCTCTCGCCGTCCGGCCGTCGGCTCGCGGCGAAGGTCGCCGGCAAGGTCGGCTCTGGCGCGAAGCTCGTCCGCTACACGCGCCGCGTCGACGATCCGCAGCTCCTCGCCGGCTACGCGCTGAAGGCGGTCCTCGAGGAGAGCGGCATCAAGGTGTCGGGCGACGTGAAGCTCGGTGTGCCCGGCGCGCCGCTGAAGGGCACGGTCCTCGCGAAGCACGAGTCGCAGCCGCTGTCGACGCTGCTCTACGCCCTCGGGAAGAGCAGCGACAATTTCTACGCCGAGATGGTCTTCAAGTCGATCGCCGCCGAGGGCAAGGGGAGGCCCGCCAAGAGCGCGGACTCCGCCGAGCTCGTGACGAAGTGGCTCGAGAAGAACGGCCTCTCCGACAAGGGGGTGATCGTCAAGAACGGCTCGGGCCTCTTCGATGCGAACCGGACGACGGCCCACAGCATGTCGCGCCTCCTCCGCCACGCCTGGCAGGATCCGACGCTGAAGAGCGAGTTCGTCGCGCAGCTCGCGATCGGCGGCGTCGACGGCACGCTCCACAAGCGCTTCGCGAGCACCCGTGTCCATCGCGCCGTCCGCGCGAAGACCGGGACCCTCGAGGACGCGATCGCCCTCTCCGGCTACGTGCTCGGTCCGCCCGGAAAGTCGACCGTCGCGTTCGCCATCCTCTTCAACAAGGTGTCGGGCCGCGGCTCGAGCGCGCGCGCTGCGGCCGACAGGCTGGTCGAGCTCGTCTACGAGCGCCAGTACAAGTAGCGTCAGAGCACGGCGCGCGACACGGGCACGACCGTGAGCCGTTCGCCGAGCCGATACGTCTCGACGCGGCTCTCCTGCGTGTCGAGGACGAAGTAGCCGGGCTCGTCTTCGCGGAAGAGGGTCCCGGGGTTGACGACCACGAGCGAGGGGAGCCCTTCGGCGCGCTTCAGCTCGCGCACCATCGGTACGTGCGTGTGGCCGCCGACCATGAAGCGGATACGCGGGTCGAAGAGCAGCTTCATGAGCTCCTCGCTGCTCGCGAGCGCGTAGCCCTGGTCCGCCGCGGTCAGCTCCTTCATGTCGTCCGCGCCGACCCCGTGACAGAGGTGGAGGACGCCGCCGCCGGGCACGTCGACGGCGCGCGTCACGGGGAGGTCCTTCAAGAAGCCGATGCTCGGAGGCGCGAGGCGGGTCATCCGATGGGCGTTCGGCAGATCGCGCCGCGCGTCCTCGCGAATCCAGCGATCGTGGTTGCCGCGGACGGTGAGGACGCGCTGCTCCTCGAGGAGCGCGCACGCCCGGTCGACGTCGCCGTAGCCGTCGACGACGTCGCCGGTGCAGAGGACGAGGTCGACCTTCGCCTGCCGGAGCGCGACCAGCGTCGCCGCCAGGCGCTCGTCCTCTGCGTGCACGTCCCCGACGAGCCCGAGGCGCATCGGATCGAGTCTACGTGTCAGTAGCCGGCGGGCAGCACGAAATCGCCGAGCGGCGTCGCGTCGTAGCAGTCGTCCGTGCTCCCCGTGTTCGTCGCGTTCTGCGTACAGTGCTTCACGGGGCCGTCGAGGTACGTCATGTAGAGGTCGTGGTAGCCGGGCAGGACGAACTGGCGATCCGGCCGGTAGGAGCCCCAGGAGTTCTTGACGCGGAAGAACGCGATCTTCGCCGCCGGATCGAGCGCGGCCGTGAGCGCCTCGGGGCGCGACTCGACCGTGCCGGCTGGGAGCGTCCCGAAGCCGGGGACGCCGTCGATCTGGTAGTCCTCGAGCACCGTCATGTGACCGCCCTGCACGCCCGGGGTCGCCGGCGGCGCGAGGAAGCGGCCCTGCGGGTCGAGCGCGTTGAAGTCGACGTACCAGGTGATGACGACGGGCTGCCTGTCGTGGAGCGCGCGCTGGACGCGACCGAGCACCGCGCGGCGCTCGGCGGTCGTCCACGGGTAGCGCGCCGACCGCCACGCGAGGCGGCCGGAGCGGGAGTAGCCGCCCGCCGTACCGATCGCGTCCTGGAGGGTGCCCGTGATCGGCTGCTTCGTCTGCGGGTCGCGGAGGCTCGCCTTGATGTCGCTCGCGCGCTTGATCGACGTGAAGCGCGTGGACACGGTGCTCCGGTCGAAGGTGCGCTGGACGGACGACCCGAAGACGCGGGTGAGCTGCGTGACGACGTTCGGCTCGAGCTCCCAGGCCTTGTCGAGCTCGCGGCGCACGAGCGCGCGGTCTCTGCGCGCCTCGGGGGTCTTCAACGCGCCGTTCTTCAGCGACTCGTTCATCTTTGCGAGCGCGCTCTTCTGGCGGAGCGACATCTCGTCTGCGGCCTCGCTGCGGATGAACGAGCCTTCGTTCATCACGCCGTAGCGCGCCATGATCTCGACCGCGGTCGAAAACCAGCCGCCCGTCTGGATCTCCGTTCGGGGTGAGCCGTTCGCGATCTGATCGAACCAGTGCCAGTACGTCCAGTACGACTCGCTCATGTTGAGCTCGGCGTTCGTCGGGCTCGCGCTCTTCGCGAGCGACTCGGCCCAGCTCGCGGTCGCGTAGAGCCAGCAGTTGCCGATCGACTGACGCTTCACCGCGGAGTGGTTGACGTCCACGATCTCCTCGACGTTCGCGGCGGTCTCGCCCTCGTCGCCCTCTCGGGTGGCGTCGTCGCCGGCGTCTTCGACGGTGCATCCGCCGGCGAACACCGCGGACGCGGCGAGGAGGGCGGCGAGGAGCGACGAGCGAGCGAGGGCGAACGCCATGGCGAGGATCTCCGGGGGGGGAACGAGCGCGCCCGCCATCCGCGCACGCGCATGCGTGAACGGGGCGGGCGGGGCCCGAGTAGTCGTGTAAGTGTTCGGAAGGAAGAGAGAACCGGTGCGGCGCGGGGAGGCACCTCCGGGTCTCGTCGGGTCGTCGTCGCATGGTACGGCGCGAGGCGACGACTCCTTCCTCTGATACGTTCTCGGGGCCATGGACCCGAAGCAGACGCTCGAGACCCTCCTCCAACGGATCTTCGCCGACGCAGAGCCTGGCCCCACGGAGCGGGCGGAGCTGAAGGCCTTCCTGTCGTCGGGCGCGCTGTCCTTGCCGCAGATCAAGGACGTCTTCGACGGCTTCGCGAAGGCCGCCTGGTCGCAGGCGCGGGCGGACGGGACCGTGACGCCGATCGAGGCGAAGCGGCTCGCCGCGATCGCGAGCGTCCTCGGCCTCGAGCACTCCGTGCCGCCGCCGCCGCCGGCCCCGGCCGCGGCGGGATCCGACCCGAAGCGGAAGCTGAAGGGGATGCTCGCGCGCATCTTCTCGGACGCGGCGGCCGATGCGAACGAGCGGGCCGAGCTCAAGGCCTATCTGTCGTCCGGCGCGCTGACGATGACGGAGATCAAGGACGTCGTGAACGACTTCGTGCAGACGACCTGGAAGATCACCATCGCCGACGGCGTCGTCAGCGACGTCGAGCGCCAGCGTCTCGGTGAGATCGTGCGCGTCCTCGGCATCGACCGCGCCGATCTGCCCATCGAGTGGGCGCGCCTCGTCTAGAGATGGACGAGTCGAGCGAACAGCCGAGCCCGACGGAGCCTTCCCGGGGTAGAGTGCCATCCATGAGCGACCAGGGAGAGTGGGTGATCGTCCGCCGCTTCGCCGATTCCACGACGGCGGAGATGGCCGCCGCGTTCCTCAAGGACAGCGGGATCGAGACCATCCTCCAGGGCGAACGGTCCGCCGATCTCCTCCGCGGGGCCACGGACATCGAGCTGCTCGTGTCGGAGGGGCGCCTCGACGATGCGCGCGAGGCGCTGGAGGCGTTCGACCACGGCACCCCCATGGACGAGCCGCCGACCTAGAAGGCGCACGGCGCTGGGAGGAGCGGGGGCGGGTTGATGAGCCCCCTCGCCTCGCACACGTCGGCGAGACGCTGGCAGTTCCGGAACACCGTGCACTGCTGATTGATCTGCGTCTGATGCCCGTCGAAGTCGGGACGTGCGAAGCACCCTTGCACGTCGCGGCGGGCGTTGATGCAGTTGCGCGACGTGCGCATCCGGCGATCGACGCTCGCGCACACCTCCTCGCTGGGATTGCTCACGTGGGGGCCGGGGCAGGACCCGCCTTCGCGGCAGAGATCCTTCTGGAGCGCGTACCGACGGAGACACTCGTCCACGCTGCATCCGTCGAGCGGCTGGGTCTCGCAGGCCGACGTGCCGGTCGCTCCGCGGGTGCCTTCGTCCGTCGCGCCGGCGGCCTGCGTCGCGGCGACGACCGCGAGGACCTCGTCGCCGCACGTGAGCCAGGCAGTCCCAGCGGCGAGGGCCGTGCCGATCGCGCTGAGCGCGGTGCCAGCCGCGGGCGCGAGGCACCCCACCTCGCCCACACCGGCGGCCGTCCAGGCGACCGCGACGCATCCCGCGGTCACGGCGCCCGAGCGGACGGTGACGCGGATGCCGACGGCGGTCGCGGAGCGAGCCACGCGGCATACGGCCCCGCCGAAAAGCGCATCGTCGTCGATCGACACGTCCTCGTCCGCCGTGGCCACGGCCGGCGCGGTGCAGGCCGCGGAAGGGACGGCGACGGCAGCGAGGACGAGGAGAGACGCGAAGGCGCGGAAAGCAGGCGGCATCCCGAGCGTCCGAAGCAGCCGCCATTCCATGTCGCGGCCGCGCCCGTGATCATGGCTCTTCGCGCCTTGCGCGCGCATGCGGCGGCTCGATGCGCGCTCCTCCGGGGGATGAGGTCTGGATGTCGGCAGCCTCGGATCGTGGCCCCTCCGACCCAGCCCCGTCGGTCGGCTAGCACTTCTTCCCGTCGCCGTGCGGCGCGCAGCAGCTCTCGGGCATCTTCCCGTCGGGGCGGGGCTCGCACGACAGGACGCGTCCGCGCGCGTCGAGCGCGATGTGACAGCACTCCTCCAGGGCGCGACGGAGCTCGCGACGACCTCGCTGGACGCGCGACTTCATGCCCGAGAGCGAGATCCCCATCATCTCGGCCGCCTCCTTCTGGGTGAGCCCTTCGAGCTCGGTGATCGTCAAGGCCTCGCGGTAAGGGGACGAGAGCATCTGGACGAAGGGCACGAGGACGCTCGCGAGCTCCTGCTCGGCGGCGCTCCCGGCGTCGTCGTCGCGGTCGTCGATCGGCTCGGCCGGATCTGCGTCGCGGACGACGTGCTTCGCTCCGCGACGGTGGTGGTCGACGATGGCGCTCCGCGCGACGCGATACACCCACGGCCCGAAGCGCTCCTCGTCGAGGAGGTCGGGCAGGCCGCGCTGCATCCGCAAGAAGACGTCTTGCACGATGTCGTCCACGTCGACGGGGGAGCGCACGCGACGCGCGACGAAGGGCCGGAGCTTCTCCGAGAGCTCTCGCCAGGCGCCGCGTGCGTTCGGTTCGATCACGCGCTCGGCTCCGCGCAGCAGGAGGGCGCGCAGCATGCCCCGCCGCCTGGCTTGACCGCCTCGATCGTCGCCGACGCGACGTAGCGCTCGACACCCGAGCCTGGCATCCAGTCGCGGATGAACTCGCGACTCTCTTCCTTCACGTGGACCTTCACGTCCGTGAAGCCGACCTCACGGAGGATCCGCTCGAGCTCCGTCACGCTCGCCGCACCCGAGACGCAGCCCGTGAGCGCCTGGACGTCGCGCGCGAGCGACTCGGGCAGCTCCGCGGTGGTCACGACGTCCGCGATCGCGAGCCGTCCGCCGGGCACGAGGACACGCATCGCGTCGGCGAAGACCGCGCGCTTGTCGGGGCTGAGGTTCACGACGCAGTTCGAGAGGATGACGTCCACGGAGCCGTCGGCGACGGGGAGATGCTCGATCTCGCCGAGCCGGAAGTCCACGTTCGTCGCGCCGAGCGTGCCGGCGTTTCTCCGCGCCTTCGCGACCATGTCGGCGGTCATGTCGACGCCGATCACCCGCCCGGACGGACCGACCTGCCTTGCAGCGAGGAAGCAGTCGAAGCCGCCGCCCGCGCCGAGGTCGAGCACCGTCTCGCCCGGCCGGAGCGCGGCGATCGCCTGCGGGTTGCCGCATCCGAGGCCCATGTTCGCCCCCTCGGGGACCGACGCCAGGTCCTCGGCCGAGTAGCCGAGCGCGAGGCTCGCGTCCGCCCGTGGACCGCAGCAGCCTGGTGCGCAGCTCGCGCTCTCCGTCCGAGCGATGCTGCCGTACTGGGCGCGCACGGCGGCGCGCACTTCGTCGTTCGTGTTCTGGGTCATGGTCATCGTCTCCTGCTCTGGAAGACGCCGACCTCGGCGAAAGGACGCAAGGTCCGTGTCGTTCATCGCCTCATCAGCTGCACGAGCTCGTACGGGGGCGCGACGAGCGTGTAGCTCTCTACCCCGTTCGCCTTCAGGACGCCTTTCAAGGTCGTGAGAAATCTCTCGTACGTCGCGCGGTTCACGGCCGGGCCGCGCCCGTACATGCTCGCATGGAGCATGCCGACGTAGTCGTACGTGCGGAGCTCTGCCGAGCCCGTCGACGGGATGACGAGGCCGACCTCGAGCTCTGCATGACGCGGATCGCCGGGGACGAGGCGGAGCTGGAACGCGCTCGAGTCGCGATTCGTCTGTCCTGGCGGGCCAGGGAGCGGCGTCAGGGCCACCGTGTACCGCGCGTCGCCGAGGCCTTCACCGAACTGGTCGCCAAGCGACATCGAAATGGCCACCGCACCGTGCGCCTGGAGCCGGAGCGTCTCCTCGACCCCCTCCGTCGGCGGCTCGGACCCGCCGAGGTTCGCCAGCCGCGGCTCGTTCGGCGGCCTCGTGGAGCTCGACCGCCTCAGCTCCGGCGGCGCGATGGTCGACGGCGGATCGGGCGGGATCGATCCGGACGACGAGCTCGAGGACTGGAACGGCGACGTCATGACGAGCGGTCCTCGCCCGGGTCGCTTCGACGAGACGATCGACGAGCCCGAGTCCCCGATGAGCCGTGGGATGCGGGGCATCAGGAGGCGTTGCTCGGTGCTCGGCGCCTCCGAGGTGGTCCTCGAGGGAGCGCGCGAGCTCGACGTGCGAAGGCGCGCGCTGGTCGTCATCGGCACGCCCGAGGCCATCTCGAGCGCGTTCGCCGCCGCCGCCATCGACGGGTAGCGGAGCGCCGGATCCTCCTGGAGCGTGCGCTCGATCACCTGCGCCATCGCGACGGTGAGCCCAGGCACGAGCCGCGTGAGTCCGGGGACGCCGTCGGCGCGCGACTCGGCATGGGTCCCGGTGAGCAGCTCGTACGCGGTCAGGCCGAACGCGTACTGGTCGCTCCGCGCATCCGCTTCGGTGCCTTCCCGCTGCTCCGGCGACATGTACCTCGGCGTGCCGAGGAGGTAGCCGACCTTCGTCACGGACTCGGTGTCGTCGATCGGCTTCGCGAGGCCGAAGTCGAGGACCTTCGCGACGCCCTCGCTCGTGATCATGATGTTCCCGGGCTTCACGTCGCGGTGCACGATGCCCGCCTCGTGCGCCGCGGAGAGCGCGCGTGCGATGCCGACGAGCCAGCGGAGCTTCATGTCGAGCGGCGCGGTGCCGGGGCCGATGTAGCCGCGCAGCGTGCGGCCCCGCACGAGCTCCATGACGATGAAGAACGTGCCTTCGACCTGCCCGAGGTCGTAGATCGCCACCGCGTTCGGGTGCTGGAACGCCGCCGCCGCGCGCGCTTCACGGAACAGGCGCGCGATCGCCTCCTCCCAGTCGGTGCGATCGGGCCGGATGACCTTGATCGCCACCTTCCGCAGGAGCCGCGTATCGAGCGCGCGATACACCTCTCCCATACCGCCGCGCCCAATGCGCTCTTCGATCTCGTACCGCTCGAAGGTCTCGCCAGGCCCTAGGCCCACGATCGCAGAGTACCCCGTGAGCGCCCCGTTACGCATCGTAACCTTGAGGCGCTCACCATCTTTCTTCCGCCCGGGTACGCAGGGGGCGGCCGTCGCGGCGACGCGATCAATCCCGCATGTGCTTTCGGATCTTGCCGAGCGCCTGCTCCTGGAGCTGGCGGATCCGCTCGCGCGACAGGTTGTACTTGTCGCCGATCTCCTTCAGCGTCAGCTCGTCCTCGTCGTCGAGGCCGAAACGCCAGCGGATGATGCGGGACTCGATGGGCGTGAGGTGCCCGAGGAGGCGGCGAACCTCTTCCCCCCACTTCTGCGAGACGAGCGTCTCGTGCGGGGAGAGCGTCTGCTCGTCCTGGAGGAAATCGATGAACTTCCGGCCGTCCTCGTCCCCTACGGGGCGGTCGAGAGAGAAGGGCGTCTCCGCCCATGCTCCCTTGACCTTGTCGAGCTTTTCCTGAGGGATCCCGGTCTCTTTCTCGAGCTCGTCGAGGGTCGGATCGCGTCCCGTCCGGGCGATCACGGCCTGCGTCGCGCGCTGCACCCGGTTGTGGGTGTCGAGCATGTGGACCGGGATGCGGACAGCGCGGCCCTTGTCCGCGAGCGCGCGGCTGATGGCGTGCCGGATCCACCACGATGCGTACGTGGAGAAGCGGTACCCGCGCGTGTGATCGAAGCGCTCCACGGCCTTCATGAGGCCGATGTTGCCCTCCTGGATCAGGTCGATGAGCGGGAGACGGCCGCGGTTGTACCGGCGCGCGATCGAGACGACGAGGCGCAAGTTCGCCTTCACGAACTTGTTCTTGACCCGCTTCGACGTGCGCGTCGCCGCGTCGAGCTTCTCGAGGTACTTCCGGTACACGGCCGAGGACGCGAGCGCGAACGACATGGACTCGGGCGATGTGGAGACCGGCGCCGGCACCGCGACGCCCTCCTCCTCGAGATCCTCCACGGACGGCGGCGCGCCCAGCCGCCGGACGGCTTCCTCGGCGTGCGCGATCCAGAGGCGATCGCTGTCGGCGAGTCGGATCGCGCGCGCGAGGCTCTCGGAGAACGCGCGGTACTTCTTCTCCTGCTCCTTCGTGAGCTTGTTCTTCTGCTTCTTGGCCGCCTTGCACAGCTTGCGGAGCTCGGCGATCTGCGGGAGCTCGAGCGCCTCTTCGTCCTTGGGGAGATCGCGCTCGAGCGAGTCGAGGGCGACCTCCGCGGCGGGGAGGAACGCGAGGATCTCGCACCAGTGATCGACCTCGGCGCGCTCGACGTCGACGGCGGTGTCGAGCTCCTCGTCGGGCCCCATCACCGGATGCGTCGCCATCTCCCGGAAGTAGCGCGCGAGCATCGAGTCGCCGCCGCCCTCCTCGGACGCTGCGGCCTTCGCGGGCTTCCGCACCACTTCGTCCGCGTCCGCGTCGGCCTCGACGGCGACCTCCTCGAGCTCGAAGTCCTCCTCGATCACCGCGAGGTCCTCGGCCTTGCCGGGGCTCGCCGTGCTCGGAACGATCTCCTCGTCCGCCTCTTCCTCGGCGACGACGGGCGCGTTCGTCGGCTCCGCGAGCGCAGCGCTGCTCTTCGACTTGCTCATCGCGGCCTCGTTCTTCTTCTTCGGGGACGACCGGCTTCGGGGCATGACAGGGGTACGGTGGCGCAGATCAGACGGAGGAGGGGGAGGTGGAGACGTCTCGACGGCCGAGGGTTTGACAGCGTCGACCTTCGAGGTCACAGCGAGGAGTGTCGGCCGATGGTACCGGGTTCCGGTCGACGACGTGCGCTCGAAATCGCTCGCGTTTCGGTGCAATTTGCGTTCCGGCGTGTGGGGGCGTATCGCAGTGCGGGTGACGCGCCCGTCCTCGTTCTCGTTGTCGGGCAGGGCCCGCCGGTTCGTAGGGACGCGACCGGCTCTGGCTTGGACGCTCATCGTAGGCTCGGCGATGCACGCATCCGGCCACGCGCTCCTGGCCGCCGCGGGAGGAGCGCTCGCCCGCGCGCTGGCGGGGGGCGTTGCTGACCCGGGGCACGCCCTGTCCATGGACGCGCTCGGACGGCTCGGGGGCGACGATCCCCTGCTGACGCTGACCCTCTGCGGGCTTGCCGCGGCCGTCGCGAAGACGCTGGGCGGCGCCCTCGGCGGATGGGCAGAGGCTCGCGTGGCGGGAGACGTGGGCGCGGAGGTCCGCCGCGAGGTCCTCGACGCCGTCCTCGCTCGTGACGGTTTGCGTGCACCGCGACACCGCGATCATGGGGAGGCGGCGTGTGAGGGCGCTGACGCAGCCCGGCACACGGCCGAGGACCTCGCGCGCCTCACGACCCACGTGGCGGAGGTCGAGCGCGGGGTGAGCGTCGGTGTGCTCGGGGAAGTGCGCGGGATCGTGCAGCTCGCGCCGCTGATCGTCCTCCTCGTCTGGCTCGCTCCGCGCCTCGCCGGGAGCGCCGCCCTCGCGATGTCGAGCTTCGCCTTCCTCGTCCTCGGCACCCGGCGAGCGTTGAAGCGTGCGCACGGTCGCGCCGCGCGCGACGCCGCGGCCCTCCTCGGCGCGAGCGACGAGGCGGTGAGGCACGCCGATCTCTGGGTCACGTACGGGGCGACGGCGAAGATCCGACGCCATCTCGCGCGGGCCTCCGAGCGGATCGTGTCCGCCCAGGCTCGCCTCCGCGCCCACGGCGCGCTCGTCTCCGGCGCGAGCGAGGTGCTCGGCGCCGCCGCGCTCGTCCTCGTCGTCGCGCTCGCGGGGCGCGGCGCCCTCGGCGGCGTCGATCGCCGGACGCTCGTCCCGTTCGCCGTCGCGTTCTTCATGGCGTATCGGCCTCTCCGCGACGTCGTCGACGCGCGCATCGCCCGCGCCCGTGGCGAGGTGGCGCTGGCGGCCGCGCTCGCGACGTCGGGCGATCGGCGGACGGAGGCCGCGTCCGAGGCGCCCGCGCGCGGCGGGTGGCCGCTCGGAGAGCTGGTGATCTCCGGGCTCGTCGGTCGTCACGGCCGCCATGCGCCGCTCACCGCCCGGCTCCCGACCGGTGGCGTCGTCGCCATCGTCGGGCCCACGGGGGTCGGCAAGACGTCCTTCGTACGGGCTCTTCTCGGGCTCGATCGCGCCGCCCGCGGGCGCGTGCGTTACGCCGGGGTCGACCTCGACGAGCAGCCGCCGGGGCCGGCCGGGCGCCCTTTCGCGTGGGTGCCCCAAGACGCGCCGCTCCTCGCGGCGACCCTCGAGGAGAACGTCGCGCTCGGATCGCGGGGGGAGCGCGACGACGAGGGCTCGCGGGTCCGGGCCTACCTCGCGCTGCTCGGCGCTACCTCTCTCGTGGCCTCTCTCGGATCGGGCGAGCTCTTGGTCGTCGGCCGCGCGCTCTCCGGAGGTGAGCGCCAGCTGGTGGCTCTGGCGCGCGCGCTCGCCACCGAGCTGCCCGTGCTCCTCCTCGACGAGCCGACGAGCGCCCTCGACGCCGCTTCGCAGGACGTGGTCCTCGCCGCCCTCGCGTCGCTCCGCGGTACGCGCACGATCGTCGTCGTCACCCACCGACCCGAACCGCTCTCGCTCGCGGACGTCGTCCTCCGCCTAGCGCCGCTCGAGCGCCACAACGCGGACGACGGGACCGGGGAGCACGAGGACCTCGCCGCCTCGGACGAGGTCGCCGTCGACCACCCACGCGCCGTCGTCGCCGGGGAACGTCAGCCGCGCGTGTGACGCGAGGACGTCGAGGTGATCGCCCGCGAGCGGTCGCGCGGCGAGCACGCGGGGCAGCTGGGGACCGAGCGCGCGAGGACCGAGCGACGTCGCGACGACGTGCACGCGTGACGGATCCTCTCCCGCGCGATACGTGAGCCGCATGGAGAGCCCGAGGTCCCGCACGACGCTCGCGACGAAGAGGCTGATCCGCTGGAGCCGAGGCGCAGCATGGTCGATCGCGACCTCGCACGGCACGGGCGCGAGCACCGTCCGCGCGAGCCTTGTCCCCACGAAGGACCCTGCGAAGACGCGCGCCACGATCGGCGCCGCCGTCCGGTATCCGCCGGCGCCGTGCATCTCGTACACCTCGAAGAAACGCGCGACGAGGCCGGCGCCGACGACGAAGGCGAGTCGCTCCCCGTTCGCGTCGCGGACGCGGAGCGTCGGGCGCTCCACGACCTCGACCGGCCTCGTCGCGACGGCGTCGAGGAGGCGGTCGGTGGCGCGCGCCGCGAAGCGCTCTCCGGACGTGAGCACGCCTCCGCCGCGGACGCTCCAGTTCCGCGCGACGGTGCACGTCGTCCCGGCGGGAGCGAGCGCGACGGCGGGCAGAGGCGCGTTCGCCGCGTCGAAGGCGCGCACGAGCGCCGAGACGCCGCGGCCGTAGGTGGCGTCACCGCCCGCGAGGACGACGACGTCGGGGCGCTCGCGCACGAGCTCGCGGGCAGCCTCCTCGAGCGCCGCGAGCGTCGCCGTCCACGTCACGGAGACGCCGGGGCGTGCGCGCGCGATCGCCCGGCGCGTCTCCCCCATGCCACGGAGCCATCGCGCGTGCGGGTTGGCGAGGACGACCACGCGAGGCACGAGCGCGACGCTACCATGCGGCAACCCGCGGCCTCGGACGGGTCGATTCCTTTCCAGGCACCGCGAAACGAGCTACCTGGAAGGCGTGGTGCTCCGTCGTCCGGTCGCGTCGCTCCTCCTCTCGGCTGCCTTCGTCCTCGCGTCGTCGGCGTGCGGCGGCGCTGCCGTGTCCGCCGCGCGCGACGGCGACATGCCGCGCCTCCGCGGTCTCCTCCAGGAGCGGCACAAGGAGGGCTCCCTCGACAACGACGACGCGGCGCAGATCGCCCGCGCCGTCGCCGAGCGCGAGCTCGCCACCGCGAAGGGAGAGGAGGAGGCGATCCGGCGCCTCCGCGAGACGCGCGCCTGCGCTCCCGAGCTCGGCGACGCGCTGGCGGATCGGATGAAGGCGAAGGACGGAGCGGGCGCCGAGGCCGCGCTTGCGCTCCTCGAGGACAAGCGCCTCTCGCGAGCCGACGCCCGCGAGCTCGCGGCCGACGCGGACGACCGGTGGCGGGCGGTCGCCGCGCGTGCGTTCGTCCGCGACGACGACCGCGCGGCGCGCCAGAAGGCGATCCTCGATCCGAGCCCCCGCGTGCGTCGCGGCGCGATCCGTGCCGCCGGAGACGCGAAGGACCTCGCCGATCTCGACATCCTCTTCGAGACGGCGCGGCTCGATCCCGAGCCGATGCTCCGGAACGAGGCGCTCCGCGCGACGAGCGCGATCCTCCGCGGCGCGGGGGACTCGGCGAAGCCGCGCGCGGCCGAGCTCGCGATGCGTCTCCGCGACCTATGGACGACGGGAGACGACGCGCTGCGCGAGGACGTGACCGTCGCGTGGGCGCTCGAGCCGGTCTTCTCGAGCGGCGGCCGCGACGCGCTCCGCACGACGATCGCCGCGGACCGCGGGCCGGGCGCGATCGCGGGCGCCGGGGTCGTCCTCCGCACCGCGCCCGAGGACAAGGACCTCGCAGGCGCCGCGCGCGCGCTCCTCACCCGCACGATCGACGAGGGCGGTCGTCGCGACCGCCTCCACGCGATCTTCACGACGCCGCTCACGGGAGCCGCGGACGGCCCGATGCTCGACGCGATGCGGAAGGCGGCCAAGGAGGAAGACCTCGAGGTGAAGGTCGCTGCCCACGGACGCCTCCTCGAGTCGAAGGCGGACAAGGACGCGAGCACGAAGGCCCTCGAGGCCGTCGCGGGGCAGGGCGTGCGGAACGGGCCGCCGCTCGCCGACGCGAGGCTGCTCCCTCACGTCGTCCGGGCGCGTCATGTCCTCGCGTCCGCGGGCGATCTCCGGGTCCAGGCGTGGATCGAGGAGGACCTCGCGTCCCCCGACGCGACGCGCAAGCTCGGCGCGGCGCAGGCGCTCGCCGCGCTCGGTCGGGCCGGTCGGGCCGCCCCGCTCCTCGCCGATCCAGACCCGGCGGTCCGGACGCGCGCCGCCTGCACGATGATCGTCGCCGCGCGTCGCTGAGGCGGACGAGCGCGGCGAGCCAGGTTCCCCCGTTGACACCGCCGGGCCGACGCTCGTATCCCTCGGCGGCGATGCGAACAAGGTTTCTCGGCCTCCTCCTCACGGCGACGCTCGCCCTGTCCACGACCGGCTGCATCAAGAAGATGCTGCTCAACGGGCAGATCAAGTCGACGCGCATCGGCTCGGGCGCCTCCGACACCATCGGCGACTACGAGCTCGCGCGGTCCGCCTCGCAGGCGGCGATGATGCAGTTCGAGGGCATGCACCGCCTCGCGCCCGACAACGAAGACGCGCTCTATCTCCTCATGCGCGGCTGGGCGGGCTACGGCTACGCGTTCGCGGAGGACGACTACCTGGCCGCGACCGTCGACGGGAACGAGGAGGCCGCGGAGTACCACAAGCGTCGCGCGAAGCTCGCGTTCGACCGCTCCATCGCCTACGGCCTCGAGCTCGTCGGGCACCGTGACGGCGGCTTCAAGGACGCGAAGAAGAACGCGATGACCTTGAAGGCGTGGCTCGAGGAGCACTTCGAGGATCCGGAGGACGCCGAGCCGCTCTTCTGGCTCGGCTCCCCGTGGCTCGCGCGCGTGAACCTCTTGAAGGACGAGCCGGCGTACGTCTCGGAGCTGTTCGTCGGCGTCACCATCCTCGAGCACAGCCGGAAGCTCGACCCCACGTACCTCGCTTACACGGGGACGTCGCTGCTCGCGAGCTACCACGCGCGGTCGCCGAACGCGGAGATGGACGAGGCGAAGAAGCTCTTCGACGAGGCCATCGCGAAGACCAACCGGAAGGCCCTCGGCGTCCTCGTCGCTTACGCGACGCGTTACGCCTGCAACAAGCAGGATCTCGCGCTCTACGAGAAGACCTTGAACGAGGTCATCAACGCGGACGACCCGGACCCCAACCTCCGCCTCCAGAACACGATCGCGAAGCGGCGCGCGAAGCGCGCCCTCCACAAGTCGGTGATGGAGGACTGCGGCTTCCCGGCCCCCTCGACGCCGGCCCCCGCCCCGGCCTCGACGCCCGCCCCGAAATGAAGAACGTTACGGCTCGCCCGTCCAACCCCGGGGGGCTCCGTCCCCCCGTCCCCCACGGGATTCCCTGTCTTCTACTCACGTGTCTCGGAGGTAGTACCGATGGTTCGTAGATGGCTCATGCTGGTCGCGTTGCTCGCGGCCATGCTCGGCACCGCGCGGACGGCCTCCGCCGCCGAGGAGATGAAGCTCGGCACGCTCGCGCCGGCGGACTCCGCCTGGGGCAAGGTCTTCAAGGCCTGGGCGAAGGCGGTCGACCAGGAGAGCCAGGGAGCGGTCAAGCTCACCTGGTACTTCAACGGCACCCAGGGCGACGAGGTCGCCATGGTCGGCAAGATGCGCTCGAAGCAGATCGACGGGGGGGCGCTCACGGCGACCGGCCTCTCGCAGATCTACCCGCACGTCATCGCGCTGCAGATGCCGGGTCTGTTCCCCAACTGGGCCAAGCTCGACTCGGTCCGCGACAAGACGCGCGCCAAGTTCGACGCAGGCTTCGAGGGCCAGGGCTTCAAGATGCTCGGGACGGGCGACGTCGGCATCGCCCACATCATGTCGAAGGGCAAGCCCGTGCGGACGCCCGACGACCTGAAAGCGATGCACCCGTTCTGCATCACCGGCGACGCGATCTGCGCGAAGCTTCTCGAGATCGTCGGCGTCGCGTCGCCGAAGCAGCTCGGCGTCCCGGCGATCCTCCCGGCGCTCACGGGCGGCTCGGTCGACGTCATCAACTCGCCCTCGATCGCGGCGTCGCAGCTCCAGTGGTCGGCTCACGTCGACCACATCAACGCGATGCCGAGCGGCATCGGCATCGGCGGCCTCATCGTGAACAAGGAGCGCTTCGAGGCGCTCCCCGCCGACGCGAAGGCGCTCCTCGAGCGCACGGGCAAGGTCACCGGCCAGCAGCTCACCGAGCGCATCCGGAAGATCGACGACGACGCGTTCAAGGACCTCAAGGGCCGCATGACGGTCGTGGAGCCGAACGACGCGGAGAAGGGCGCCTGGGCCGCCACGTTCGCGAAGGTCCGGAACGCGCTCAAGGCCGAGGGCAAGGTGAAGGCCGACGTCTTCGACGAGGTCACGGCCGCCGCCAAGTGACGCGGATCTGACGCGTCGCGCGAGGTCCCGTCCGGTGCGAGCCGGCGGGACCTCGGCGCTTTTGTGCGTGGAACTCCGCGACCGGCTCGGGCCTTTGGTAACGTGGCCGGCGCATGAGCGAGCCCGCCGCGCCCCCGGTCCCACGGAATCACGCGACGAAAGCCGCCTGGGCGGCGCCGCTCGACCGCTTCGATCGCGCATGGACACGGCTCGAGGCCAAGCTCTGCGCCTTCGTGCTCGTCGCCGAGCTCCTCACGCTCGTCTTCTGGATCTCGATGAAGGCGCTCTCCTCGAGCGGCAGCGCCGGGCCGGGGCAGGTCTACCGCCGGCTCCTCGCCGCGGTCGTCCTCGGCCTCCTCACGCACCGGCTCACCCGCGCGAAGGAGAGGTCGGAGTACGCGACGACCGCAGCGGTGGTCTTCGGGCTCGTCCTCGGCGGCGCCCTCGGCGACACCGGCTCGGCCTACTTCGCGAATCTGTTCTCATGGATGCAGAATGCAAGCATCCTCGTCTTCTTCGGCGGCGTGAGCGAGCTCGCGAAGCGCCTCACGCTCTGGCTCGCGCTCCTCGGCGCCTCCGTCGCGACGGGGCAGGGAAAGCACATCACCGTCGACGTCGTGCTCCGGTTCCTCTCGCCGCGCGCGCGTGTGCCGGTCGCCGTGCTCGGGTGGATGACGGCGGCGATCGTGTCCGCCTTCGGCGCCTGGGGGTTCTTCGACAACCTCGCGGTGGAGGAGTTCCACGTCCCGACGACGCTGTCGGCGACCGCGAAGATCGATCACGTCCTCGAGGACACGGGCCGTAACCTCTCGCTCGCCGGAAAGCAGCTCTCGCTCGACGTGCGCTCGCTCCCGAGGGTCCTCGGCGGAACGCCCTACGCGAAGCTGATGACGGCCGCGGAGTGGAACGCCTGGGTGAGAGACGGGAACTGGAGCCGCTTCGCGGCCGAGGACGTGAAGGCGCTCGAGCTCCCGGAGGACGGCACGACCGAGTTCCGCACGCCGGCCGTCACCGCGATCCCGGGCGCGACGGAGCAGATCCGCATGCTGCTCGTGCCGCTCCTGAACCTCGTCTTCCCCTTCGGGCTCGTCGTCATCGCCCTCCGCTTCCTCCTCCGCTCGCTCCTCGCGATCACGGGGTGGGTAGACGTCGATCCCGACGCCGCCCACGGTGACGCCGACCTCGAGCACGCTCACGACGACTCGTCCGTCGTCGAGCCGGAGGCGACGTCGTGAGCGGGCCGGCGCTCACGGAGGCGGAGAAGGCGAAGGGGGCGCGCATCGCGCTCGGCTCGATCGGCGGCGTCGTCGCGCTCCTCACCGCGCTCGCGGGGCCCCTCGTCGGGCTCGTCGTCTTCCTCGCGCTGCTCGGCACGCCGCTCTTCGCGATCATGGGCGGCGCGAGCGAGCTCGCCTGGCTCACGCACCACGATCCGAACCACCAGTTCTTGCGGCGCATCGCGCCGGAGGTCTTCAGCTCACGCTTCGCGGGCTCGCCGATCCTCACGACGATCCCGCTCTTCACGTTCGTCGGCTACCTCATGGCGGAGTCGAAGACGCCGGAGCGCCTCGTCCGCGCCGCCACGGCGTGGGTCGGCTGGCTCCCGGGCGGCCTCGCGATCGTGTGCGTCGTCGCGAGCGCGGTCTTCACGCTCTTCACCGGCGGCAGCGGCGTCACGATCATCGCCGTCGGCGGGCTCCTCTACCCCGCGCTCCGGCAGAAGGGGTACGACGAGAAGTTCGCGCTCGGCCTCGTCACGACGGGCGGCTCGCTCGGTCTCCTCCTCCCCTACGCGCTCCCGCTCCTCATCTACGCGATGGTCACGGGCCTGGATTTCCAGCTCGTCAACAAGGCAGTCGTCCTGCCGGGCGCGCTCGTCCTCGTCTTCTTCGCGCTCTACGCGATCTGGTACGGCGTGCGGAACAAGCTCCCGCGCGCGGACTTCGACGCGAAGGAAGCCCTCGCCGCGACGTGGGCGTTCAAGTGGGAGCTCGGCCTCTTCGTGCTCCTCGTGATCAGCATCAAGAGCGGGATGGCCGACATCGACGAGGCGGCAGGGCTCGTCGCGCTCTACACGCTCTTCATCGAGATGTACGTCCACAAGGATCTCTCGCTGAAGAAGGACCTCGTGAAGGTCGCGAAGGGATCGATGGCGCTCGCGGGCGCCGTCATCCTCATCCTCGCGATGGCGAACGCGCTCATCAACTACGTCGTCCAGGAGCAGATGCCAGGCAAGGTGCTCGACGCACTCCTGAAGGTCGGCCTCGACAAGACGTGGCAGTTCTTGCTCGTCATGAACGTGTTCCTCCTCGTCCTCGGGATGGTGATGGACGGTCTGTCCGCGATCCTCGTCGCGGTGCCGCTCGTCCTCCCCTTCGCGGCCCACTTCGGGCTCGGGCCGTTCCACGTCGCGATGATGTTCGTCCTGAACCTGGAGCTCGCGTTCTCGTGCCCGCCCCTCGGGTTGAACCTCTTCATCTCGAGCTTCCGCTTCAACCGGCCCGTCGTGAGCCTCTACCGGATCGCGATGCCCTTCGTCGGGCTCCTCGCGGCGGCGCTCCTCGTCATCATGTACGTACCCAGCATCTCCAACGCGCGCGTGCTGCCCGACATCGCGGAGTGGCGCGCGAAGGCGGAGGCGGAGAAGCGGCCACCGAAGGAGGCCTGGCTCCTCGAGTGCGTGCAACAGGATCGCTCGAACCCTCTCCCGTGCTCGGAAGAGGACAAGAAGGCGTACCCGGGCGGTCAGATGGCGGCCCCAGTCGATCAGCCCAAGGCCGTCGTCGTGGACGCCGGCGCGAGCGACGACGACGACGATCTCGCGGCCCTGATCGGCGGGCGTCCTTCCGGCGGTGACGCGGGCGCCACGCCCGGCGACGACTCGGAGGACGATCTCGCGGCCCTGATCGGGGGCGGCGGGAAGGACGCCGGCACGGCGACGCCTCCGCCGAAGCCGGGCGGGGGGGCGGAGACCGAGGACGATCTCGCCGACCTCATCCGGGGCGCAGGGCGGGAGGACGCCGGCAAGTGACCGAGGAGGTCGTGTTCCTCGACGACGGGTTCGTCCCGCTCGCGTCGGCGACCGTCTCGATCTTCGATCGCGGGTTCCTCTTCGCGGACGGCGTCTACGAGGTCGCGGCCGTCCTCGACGGAGAGCTCGTCGACCTAGACGCCCACCTCCTTCGCCTCGAGCGCTCGGCGAAGGAGATCGCGCTCGGACTGCCGATGTCGCGTGACGCCTTCGGGGCGACGCTCCGCGAGCTCGTGACGCGCACGGGCACGACCGAGGGCATGGTCTACCTCCAGGTGACCCGGGGCGCGACGCCGGCGCGGGATTTCGCGTTCCCCGCTCCGTCCGCGAACGTGAGGCCGACCGTCGTCGCGTTCGCGCAGACATTTCCCATCGTCCGCTCGGCGAAGGGGACGAAGGGCGTCGCGATCGTGACCGTGCCCGAGGTCCGCTGGAAGCGTCGCGACATCAAGAGCGTCGCGCTCCTCGGTCAGGTGCTCGCGCGCCAGGCCGCCGTCGAGAAGGGCGCGGCGGAGGCCTTCTTCGTGGACGAAGACGACACGATCACCGAGGGCGCCGCCTCGAACGCGTACATCGTGAAAGACGGCGTGCTCGTCACGCGGCCCCTCGGCTGGGACATCCTCCACGGCACCACGCGCGCCAGGGTGCTCGAGATCGCGCGCGCGCGCGGGATGTGCGTCGACGAGCGCGCCTTCACGCGCGACGAGCTCGCGGCGGCGGACGAGGTGTTCTACACCGGAGCCGCCGCCTTCGTGGTCCCCGCCGTCGCGGTCGACGGCCACGTCATCGGCGACGGCGCGCCCGGCCCGATCACGCGCGCGCTCCGCGAGGCCTACATCCACGCGGTTCGCGGTCCTCGGTCCGAGCTCCGCTGAGCTTCCGGCGTGCGCGGCCAGCGCGCACCGTCAGTCGCTGTCGCGGCCCTTGTCGCGACCCGACGTGTGCGCGACAGGCTCGTTCAAGCGTACCCGTGCGATCCCGATGGGATCGGTCGAGAACCGCTCCGAGACGGCAACGCGATGCTCCGCGGGCCCCGCGTAGTCGGAGGCCGCGACCTGACGGACGACGTCCATGTCGATGTCGAGCGGGAGCAGGCCTCTCATCGTCTCGAGGCACGACACCTCGGTGGCCGAGAGCGTGCACTCCGCCGTACCGACGGGACCTGTCAGTCGCGCGGTCTGAGTGCTTCGGTCGATCGGTCCGATGAACTCGACGCGCATCTTGTCCGTGCCGACGAGTCCGAGGGGGAGGTCGTACTCGAGCGTGGCCGTGTCGCCGACGACGCGCCACGTGATCTCCGCGACCCGGTAGGACGCGGCAGGCGCGAGCTCGGGGGAGACGATGGGGACCTCGTAGACACCCGCAAAGTCCTCGGCGCCGGGCGTGGCCGGCACCGACGTGGCCGGAGCCCCGCTCGCTCCTCCACCGTTGCCCTCGGTAGCTCGTTCTCCGCCGTTGGCCCCGGCGGTCTCGGTCTCGGTCGAGCCGCCGAACTGCGCGCATCCGGTGACCGCGAGGACGAGGACGAGCGTTGCGGTGCGCCACATGGGACGTGGCCCTAGCACGTGATGGGGACCCACGCTCGTCACCGGCCCTTGCCGCTCCGATGAGCCTTGCAGAAGGACGTCGTGACCCCGTGCTCCGTCTCGACCTCGCATTCGAGTCCCGGCCCGCAATCGGCGTCCGACGTGCACGACGCCGCGCTCGACGGGCTCGTTCCGGAGTCACCGTCGTCCTCTGCCCCGGCGTCATGGCCGTTACCCGGGCTCGCGTCGCCGCTGCGGCCGTGGGACCTGCAGTAGCTCGTCGTGCGTTCGATCTCGCACTCGTATCCCGAGGGGCAGTCCGTGTCCGCGGCGCAGCGAACGTCGAGGACCACCGAGTCGTCGCGACGCCCGAAGAGCTCGTCAGGCGACGAGGCGCTGCATGCTGCCCCCTGGAGCGAGACGAAGACGGCGGCGAAGGCGAGGCTGCGATGAAGCATGAAGAATCTCCTTGATGGTGACGGCGCTGGAGCGCCGACGAGAGAGACCATGCGGCGCCCGCGGCGCAGCGACGAGTTTCGGCGCGAAACCCGAGCGATGCGGAAGACGCAATAGTGGCGAAATAGACATAGTTACTTGCAGATAATCGCGTCACAATGGAGGGCATGGCGCGCGCGCGGACGAACCGAGCCGTCGTGGGCGCGACACCCCTCGCCAGCGCTTTCTTCTCGGGTCGGTACGCCGAGGTCGTAGGTGCGACCTTCGAGGTCGGAGGCGGGGATGACGTCGACGCAGCCTTCGTCGTCGGAGCGCTCGCCTTCCTTGGGCGCGTCGAGGACGCAGAGACGTGCTTCGACACGTACCGCAAGCGCGCGGCCCCCGCGGACGCGCGCACGCTCGCCGCGTCGCGCTTCTTCCTCGGCGTCGCCTACGCGCGCGCGGGGGCCTTCGAGCGTGCGCACGCGCTGCTCGTGCAGGGGGCTCTCGCGCGCGTACGCACGCGAGACGCGTGGGCGGCGGCCTTCGCGCTCCAGGGGCTCGCGGTCCATCGCTACTTCACGGGTCGCTATCGGACCGCGGCGCGCCACGCGCAGCGCGCATCGCGCGCCGCCCACGAGGCGCGCGTCGCATACGTGCAGATGATCGCCACCGATCTGCGCGGTCACGCGCTCGTGCAGCTGGGGCTCCTCAGCGCAGGCCTCGCGGTCCTCGAGCGCGCGAGTCTTCACGCCGAGCGAATGGGACTCGGGATGAACGCCTTCGCCATCACGTGTTCCATGGCGACATACTCGGCGCGCTTCCTCGCTCGCCCCGCGGCGCTCGAGCGGCTCCGTGAGCTCCTGCGCCTCACGGCGCACGACTCGTACACGCGCCGCGCCCTTCTGACCGAGGAAGCGATCGTGCTCGCGTTTCGCGGCCAGAGAACCGAAGCGGAACGCTCTCTGGCGTTGGCGGACGACGACGCGCTTCGTCAGGACGCAAGACGGGCGAAGGTCGCGAGCCTCCTCGCACGGCTCTGGGTGGCGCGCTTCTCGAGTCCGGCGGTGGACTGCGACGCGCTGCTCGCGCGGGCGCGAGCCGTGGCGGACGACGAGGACGTGGCCTACCAGGCCGAGCTCCTCGGCTTCGAGGCATTCATCGCGCGCGCGACGGCGGACGAGCCGCGTCGTCTCCGTGCGCTGGACGACCTCCGCGCGCTCGCCCAGAAGCGCGAGCACCATCGCGCCCGCGCGGCGCTCGAGCAGTTCGACGACGCCCCGGCGCTCGTGCGCGCGATGCCGGAGGACGAAATCACGCCGCTGCTCCGGGCGGCGGTGACGCGGGATACGCGCCTTCTACCGAAGATCCTCGAGCTCGGGGCCAACGGCCTCGTCCCGGAGCTGCTCGGGCTCGCGCCATCGCGTCGAGTGCTCCTCCTCGCCGCCGAGAACGCGCTCGTCGTCGAAGACGCCGGCGACGTGTTCGTGAAGCCGAACCCGCCACGCTGGTCTCAGGCGCTGCTTCGCCTGCTCGCCCGAGGGGCCGCGTCGAAAGAGCAGATCGTCGCGGCGCTCTGGGGGCTGCGCGTCTACCGTCCCGAGCGGCACGACGCCCTGGTCCGCACCACGATCCACCGGCTGCGAGCCCTCCTCGCGCCGCGAGGGAACTGGATCGCCGTCACCGAGCTCGGGTACGGCGCGACGGTTCCGGTCCTCGCGTTCGGGGCGGCGGAGACCTCGCTGTCGAGCTTCGAGATCGCGATGGACGCTCCGTTCCTCGACGAGGTCGTGCCTCGCGGAGCTCGCGGCCTGCGCGCGGGTCCGCCGGCCCATTCGCCGACCTTGCCTGCGCGTGACCAGGCGAGCACCCTCGCGAGCTCGCCCGAAGCGAGGGTGCTGGAGCACCTGGCTCGTTCGGAGCCGCGTTCGGTGACGGAGCTCGCGCGACGTCTCGGACTGTCGTCGAGCACCGTCCTGCGGGCGCTCCGCCGGCTCCTCCGCGCAAAGCGCGTGGCCCGTGCGGGGCACGCGCGCGCGACGCGCTACCGCGCGCTCGACTGACGCGCGAGGCCGTCCGCGCCGCGTGACGCCGCAGCGTCGGTCATTCGAACTGGTGCTCGGTCGCCTCGGTCAGCTCGAGCGCGGAATCGGACTTCTCGAGCACGAACCGGCAGTGGTCCGTCGTGCAGTCGAAAGTGTGCCCCGCGCCGCCGAAGGTGAAGCTCTTCTGACCCGTGAAGGTGAAGAAGTCGTCGAGCTGCGTCTTCAGCTGCGCGCTTCGCGAGCGATTGAGCTCGACGACGTACTGGCTCGGGGTCTCACCAAAGCGGTCGAAGTCGCCGACGCGATGGATGTTGCCCGAGGACTTGATGCTCAGAAAGAGTCCCGTCTTGTAGCGATTGCAGTATTGGATGCCGTTTCTGCAGTCCGTGCCGACGAAGGACCCGAACGGGGCGAGGTGGGCGTTGGGCCCCTGCGCCGCCTGGAACGCAACGAAGGGGTTGCCGGGGATGGCGGGCGGCGGAGCGTCCGCGCTGAAGCTCCGCTTCCACTCCCAGTAGAGGGAGAACGGCTTGTCGCTCCACACGGCGCCGGGGAGTGCCGGCAGTCGCGTCGCGACGCCGCTCTCGCAGTAGCGAACGGTCGCGGCCATGGGCGACTGGGCGAGGACGTCGGCGAGAGCCCCCACCTTCTCGCGAAAGAGCTCTCGTCGGTACGTTCGGACGTCGTCCGTGTCCCTCCAGGTGAACGGGCCGTAGTTGTGGGTCGAGTAGGTCTGCTGCGCGCCGTGCGTGCAGCCGATGATGGTCTGCTTCGGGGTGTCGAGCGTCAGCCACAGCCGGAGCACCCCTCCGGCCTCCGCGGTCGACCTCGAGGTGCTCGTGACGGCGCGGATGCGGTGGTAGCCGGCCTCGAGGCGCGTCTCGCTGGGGTCGAGGTACAGCCAGCAGGAGGTGTCCTCCCAGGGACCCGCGGGCGGGCGGATGGAGGACGCGTGCAGCTCGTAGCCGAGCCCGAGCCCTACACCGTGGAAAGCGCCTTGCGCCGGGTTCACGACGTAGTCTTGCGGGACCCAGATCTGGTCGTCGACTTGCGGCATGATGACCGTCGTCGGGGCCGCGACGACGGGACACGGCGGGGTCGACGTCAGCTCGTGCGTCGAGGTCGCGGCGTCGTCCGCATCCTCGACCGCGCACGAGGTCGCGGCGAGCAAGAGTCCAGAGCCGAGCGCTCGAAGTCCCAGACGACGAAGAACCATTTCAGCCTCCATGGAATCGTTCGGCCGTTCCCGGCCCTTGCGGGACGTCGGCGCAGCCGCTCCGGCGGGCTGCCGGCGCGGAGCCCCTCCTTCGCGCACGGCGCGGGCGCAGGCGAGTATCCGGACGTGACAAGCGAGTGCATGAAACATGACGCGATTGTCATTATGTTGTAAACATATCGACACTTTAGTCGCGTCATGCTGGCCGGTCTTGCCGCGGCCAGCGCCCCTGGAGCGCTGCGCGAGGGGGGCTACGATGCCGCCGATGCGCGTCACGTCTCCGGTCGTCCTCGCCCTCTCGGGACTGACTTGCCTCGTCCTCGCGTCGTCCGTGCCGGCGTGCGGCTCGGGCGATCCCGGGGCGGGGAGCGTGGGCACGGCCGACGGCGGGGGCGCGTCGTCGTCTTCGTCGTCTTCGTCATCCGCGTCGAGCGCGTCGTCCTCGAGCGGGGACGCCGCGCCAGAGGCGCCGTTCTGCGCGTCGCTCGGCGTGACCGTGACCTTCTGCGAGGACTTCGACGACGGGATGCTCCCGACGATCGGAGACGTTCAGGTCGACCCCGGCGGGGCGGTCGCGCTCGCCGACGGCGTCTCGCGCTCGAGGCCGACGAGCGCCCGCATCACGTCTGCGCCGGCGCAGGGCGGCTTCACCAACGCCCTCCTCCGCGTGCCGGCCGACGGTCCCGCCTCGCCGGCGCGCTTCACGACCGGGTTCGCCTATCGTGCCGAGGCCGCGACGCCGGCAGGGACCTTCGTCGTGCTCCGCGTCTTTCTCTCGGCGACCCACCAGCTCACGCTCGAGCTCGCGTCGGCCGACGGCCCCGTCCTCCGCGAGATCGACGCGGGAGGCGTCGACGAGACGACCCCGCTCCCCGCTTCGATGATGCCGCTCGCAGGTGCGTGGACGCGCTTCGAGCTCGACGTCGACCTCACCGCGAAGGCGCTGGTCCTGAAAGCCGGCGCCGCGTCCGTGAACGCGACGCTCGGCGGCACGACGACCGGCCTCTACGCCGCGAGCTTCGGCCTCACGACCGACGCGGCCGCGAGCGTCGTCACCCACTACGACGACCTCGCGATCGCTTTGCGCTGACGGCTGTCCGGCGAGCGTCCGAGATCGGAGGCCCGCGCGACCGCTGCGCGCGGCGTCAGGGCGTGCCGGCGGCCGCGAGCGCGAACATCATCAACATCATCGAGGCGCTCCCCGCCGCGGCGCCACCGAGGTGCTCGCCGAGCGTCTTCCAGCCGTCGCGCGGTCCACGGATCTCGAACGCGAGGACCCCGCCGCTGCCCTTCGGCTCCGCCACGACGACGTAGGGGAGGAGGGTCTTCGGCTCCGTGAGGTGGTGCTCGATCTCGGCGAGCGTCGAGGCGTCGAACGCCGGCTTCCCACTCGTCGTCGGCCCCATCATCGCCATCTTCGCGCTCACGCGGTGGAGCGCGAAGGCGCCGACGAGAGTGCTGAGATGTCCCGCCGCCAGCAGGCCAGGCCTCTCGAAGAGGGGATCCTTCGCGGCGCCCGACGGCGGCTTCTCGGCGAGCGCGGCCTTCGCGTGCTCCGCGCATGCCGCGTCCTCGAAGCACGTGACGAACCACGTCGCGCTGCGGTCGCCTGCGCCGGCCGTGGGGACGAAGAAGCTCGTCTCCACCGTCTTCGTCGTCTTCTTCGGATCGCCGAGGACGGGCTCCGTGCTCGTCTCGTCGAGCGCGAAGGAGCCCTTCGGGAGACCGAGCTTCGGGGGCACGGCGCGGACGGCGTAGGTCGTCTTCTTCTCGGTGGGGCTCACGACGCCGCTCTTCGCCTTGGCCTTCTCCTTCTCGTTCTTCGTGGTCGACCACGTGCGAACGAGGGCCTCGACCGAGGCGACATCGGCGCCGATACGCGCCGTCTCGTAGCCCTCGAGGGCGCGGCCGAGCGCGGCGGCGGCCTTCTTCGGATCCTTCGACGCACGGACGCCGCTCAGCGCGGCGCGTGCGCGCGGGACGTCGATCCCGTAGCCGGCCTCGAACGGTCGCTCGAAGAGGCGCTCGACCGTGGCCGTCCTCGACGCGAGCCGCGCGCGGTCCGCGCTCTCCGCTTCGTCGAGGACGCTCGTCCAGACCCACCGCGCCGCGCCGGAGATCGGTCCGCCGCCCGGGAGGAACACGGACCCGCTCGCGTCCTCCGCGATGCGGTAGAACGCGTCCGTCGGCGTCACGCCGCTCGTCTTCTCGAAGAGGCCGCGCGTGATCGCCGCGTCTCGCCGCGCGAAGCGGATCCCGGACGCGAACGTGAGGTCGCCTTCGTCCTTCGCGAGCTCGAGCGTCATCGCCGACACGTCGCGGAGCATCGCGTACATCGCGGCCTCGGACGCTTCCTTCAGGGCGCTCGGCGTCGCGCCGCTCGCGGCGACCTTGGCCTTCTGCTTCGCCTCGAGCTGCTCGATGAACGGGAGGAGCGGCGCGGCGTAGCTCACGAGGCGAGCGATCTCGGAGCCCTTTCCGCCCGCGCGAGCCCGCTCCTCGTCGGGGGGCTTCGGCCCCGTTCGCAGCCACGGCCCCGCGCTCGCGACGCCGGCGGCGGTCCCACACACGGCGTACTCCGGACCGGACTTCACGCCGCCGAAGTCGCAGACGAGCTCGTCGTCCTCGTCCTTCTCCCTCGTCTCCGCCGGCGGGGGGCCGCCGCTGCTCCCGTCGTCGGTGTCCTCCTCGACCGCGTGGCGCGCCTTCTTCACGAGGTGGACGCGACCGCCTTCGGTCCGCGTGTCGTACTCCTTGCCGAGCAGCTCGAGGACGACCGCGACGTCCTTCACGCGGACGCGCGCGGCGACCTGGAAGTCGGGATCGTTCGACGTGTCCTCCGCGTCGTCCGTCGGTCGCTTCCGCTTCGCCTTCTTCTTCGCGCCGAGGACCGGCTTGTCGGCGGTGACGATCGCGTCCATCGGCTTCGTCAGGTCGATGACCGCCGCCCAGCGCGCCATGTCGCTGCCGCCCACCGCCGTGAGCATCGTCAGCGTCGCGCGCATGCCCGAGAGGTCGACGATCGCGTCGGGGTCCTCGACGTGGACCCACATCGCGAGGTCGTCCGGCCGCTTCGGGCGCTGCGCGGCCGCGGCGTCCTCGCGGTGCGCGGGGGCGATCGCGAGCGCGCTCCCGTCCGGCGTCCTCGCAGGAGGGCCGCCGCACGCGACGAGGAGCGCACCGAGGACGACGAGGAGAGGCGAGCCGGAGCGCATCCGGCCGAGCGTATCACTCTACGCAGGTGTCGCCGGAGACGCGCAGGCCAGGGTTGCACGTCCGGTCGTTGTAGGTCCCGCAGTAGGTCTGGCCGACCCCGCCGCACGCCCTGCACAGGTCGCCGACGAGCCGTGTGCCCGCGTTGCAGGTGCGCGTGTTGTAGGTTCCGCAGTAGGTCTGGCCGTCGTCGCCGCAGATCACGCACCTATCGCCGTTGAGGCGCGTGCCGGGGTTGCAGGTGCGCGTGTTGTAGGTCCCGCAGTAGGTCTGGCCGTCGTCGCCGCAGATCACGCACCTATCGCCGTTGAGGCGCGTGCCGGGGTTGCAGGTGCGCGTGTTGTAGGTCCCGCAGTAGGTCTGCCCGTCCGCACCGCAGGCGCGGCAGAGGTTGCCGTCTTCGCGATGGTTCGGCGCGCACTCGCCGTTCGGGCACTTCGCCTGGCCTTCGGCTCCGCACGTCGGCGCGGGCGCGGGCGCGATGTCGACCGGATCAGGGTCGGGGGGCGCGACGCCGGCTTCCTTCCGTAGCGTGCCGCCGCCGTACACGTACGACCCTGGCCCGGTGATCGTCACGGGCTGGCCCATGATCTGGAGGGTGACGGGGCCCGCCGCGGGCGCGAGCAGCGCGAGCTCCGTCGCGCCCCCCTGCACGCTGTGGGTCACGCGCACCGGGAGGACGTTCACGTCCTCGTCCGGAATCGTGAAGTTCCAGCCGACCTTGTACGCGCCGCTCGGCGCTTCGTAGGAGCCCGACATCCAGAGCGCGCTGTCGTCCTCCGCGCGGAGCGAGATGCCCCACATCGTGAAGGGGCTCGCCCAGACGATCGGCTTCTCGGCGGTGGCCTCGGTCAGCGTGGTCACGGTGCGCTCGTCCTTCAGCGCGAACATGTCGCCGACCGAGGTGGTGCGCGGGAACATGAGGCGCGTGCGGACCTTCAGCGGAAGGTCGTCGTTGTGGAAGCGCCCCAGCAGCGCCTCCGTCGCGGCGACCGACCCGTGGAACGCGCGTCCCTTCGCCGTCGCCACCTCGACGAGGATCTCGTCGGGGACGAGGGGATAGTCCGCCGTCGCGGCGCGCTTGCAGGTGAGCGAGTGCGTCTGGAAGAAGGCGTCGGTCGTGCTCGTGTCCGGGACGACCCAGCAGCTCGCGAGGTCCACGGGCTTGATGGGCGAGACGGTGTTGATCTCCTGGTCGGCGAGCCCGACGTCGTCGCCGACGTCCGCCTCCGCGGTGCATCCGGCGACGACGAGACCCACGACGGCGAGGCGAAGGAGCGGGGCGAGACGCATGAGGAGTGCGGTTTGCAACGGCCGCGCCCGCGGACTTCGTGAATCGATCCGGGGGAGAACGCCCCGGAGAGGCGCACCGCGATGCCTTCCCGATCCACCTCACCGGGCCATGAGCCCGGCCGCATCCACGGGCCGAACGGAAAAATCCGCCGCGCTTGCGTCTGGTTACGGGGCGGTCATTCGCACGCGGGGCGCGGGTTCGAGCAGGCCCGGCCGACGAAGCGGGGGAGCGTCTGCGCGCAACCCGAGACGGCCTCGAAGGTGTTCGTCGGCTTGAAGTCGACGAGCTCCCCGTCGAAGCCCTGCGTCACGCCGTGCCCCGCGATGCTCGAGAAGGTCGTGTTCGTGATGAACGCGCTCGGCGGCTGGGCGGAGAAGATGACGGCGCCCTCGTACTGGGCGATGTCACTGCACGTGAGGAGGATGCAGCCGCAGTCGCCGCCCGCGTAGGCGATCTTCACGTGGTCGAGGCGGTTGCCTGCGTCGGGCACGCCGCCGTACCAGAGGCCCATCCACGCACCGGGGGCGGGCGCATCCGAGACGGAGGTGAACACGATCGGCTTCGCCGCCGTTCCGATCGCGCGGAGCGCGGCGGTCGAGGGCAAGAGGTTCGTGAAGTGCTGGATCTTGAGCGCGGCCCCCGGCATGAACTTCATCGTGACGCCCGGCTCGATCGTCATCGTGACGAGCTTGCCGTCGGGCCGACCGCCGATGCGGAGGCTGTCTCCGTTCGACCGCCCGACGTGGTACGGGACACCTCGGTCGTGCACGGTGCCGTCCGCGAGGAGGCCCGAGCCCGCCGTCTTGCCGCCGGCGGGGTCGACCAGGATCTCGTCGACCTTGTTCCCCGTGTACGTGCCGGTCGGGAGCGTGTCGAACGCGTGCTCCTCGATGACGAGCGGGTAGGGGAAGGCGTCGCTGCCGGAGCCGGTCACGACGAGGTCCTTCGAGCCGGCTGCGAACGTCGCGCCGCGCGTGAGCCAGACGCCGGTGCCGAGCGAGCCCTTCACCGTCACGTGGTCGGTGAAGAGGAGCGGATCGGCGCCGTCTTCACTGTCGCCGTAGGCCGCGATCGTCGCCGACTCCTGGAAGTCGCCTCCGCCGCCGTTCTCGAGCGTGACGTGCGCGAGCCGCGCGGTGCCTCCGGCGTGGACCGAGAGGCTCGACCAGCGGGCAGCGTCCTCGCCGACGATGCGGATCGGGCGCTTCGCGGTGCCCTCCGCGACGAACGAGCCGGTGTTCGGCGTCGTCGGGTACGCAACGTTCAGGTACTGGCCCGCCTTCACGCGCACCTCGCTGCACGGCGCGACGGTGAGCTTCGCGCCGCCGCGGACGTTCACCGTGCGCTCGACGATGTGGGGCCCCGTCTCGGCGGTCCACACCTCGTCCCCCTTCACGTCCCCGGAGTGGACGGTGGGGCCGGTCGTCGTGGTCGGGCAGGACGGCTCGTCGTCCGGCGGATCGGTGGTGCCGGACGAGCCGGAGCTCGAGGAGCTCGAGGAGCTCGTGCCGCCGCTCGGCGCCCCGCCGCCGGGCGCCCCACCCGAGCCGTCCTCGCAGGCGACGGCCGCGACGGGGAGGGCGGCGAGGAGGGAGAGGACACGGAGACCCGAGAGAACGTTCTTCATGATGAATGCACCTTGCGACGTCCACGGCGGACGCGATCTTGAGAAGGTCTTCCTTCGACCCTCAGAACTCCTTAAGGCGCCCTCCCCCGGGGAATTCGCACGCCAAATCCCCGCCCGGCGTCACCCGTTCGGCGTACGTCCGCCCCCCCTCTCTCTCTCCCCGTGCCCGTGCCCGTGCCCGTGCCCGTGCCGTGCCCGAAATCTCCGGCTACGACGCGTCGCCCGGCCCCGCCCCGAGCACCTTCGCGAGCCGCGCGCGCTCGAAGAGCAGGATCACCGGGATCGACAGCGCCAGCGGCAGGATCAGATAGAACAGCCGGAACACGATCACCGCCGCCAGCACCTCGAGCTTCGGGATGTCGGGTAGCGCCGCCACGAACAGCACCTCGATGACGCCGAGCCCCCCCGGCGCCTGCGAGATCAACGCCGCCGAGAACGTCGCGACGAAGATCCCGAGCACCACGAAGTACCCGGGGTTGCCCTTCTCGGGGAGCGCCGCGTAGATGATCGCCGCCGCGCCCATGATCTCGAGCGGCCCCGCCACGAGCTGCCTCGCCGCGATCCGCAGCTTCGGGTACTCGAGCTTGAACGACCGCACGACGAGCGGCTTCGAGTGCCGCGCCGACCCCAGCATGTAGGCGCTCACGAGCGTGAGGCAGGCGATCCCGATCGCGCGCGCCATCCACACCGGCAGGCGGAGGAGATGGCTGATGAGCTCTGGCTCGAACGTGAACACCACCCCGCCCGTCGCGAGCATCCCGAACACGAACGTGAGCGAGCAGAACGCGACGAGCACGGCGATCTCGGGCGCCGTCAGGCCCTTCGTCGAATAGGCCCGGTACCGCACCATCGCGCCCGAGAAGACGGACGCCCCGATGTTGTGCGAGAGCGCGTAGGTCGTGAACGAGACGAGCGAGATGAAGCCCCACCCCAGCTTGTGCCCGAGGTGCTGGAGCGCGATGCGGTCGTACCAGGCGAGCGCCCAGTACGCCGCCAGCGTCGCGAGGCCCGCAAGCACGTACCGGTGCGCGGGGATCGTCACGAGCGTCCCCCACAGATCACGCACCGAGCTCCCGTGAAGCTCTTTGTAGAGGAGCCAGAACGAGACCCCGACGGCGACGAGGCCGACGACCGGCCAGACGTAGTCGAGCTTGTTCCGCTTCGGACCGCTCGCGCGGGTTCCTGCTTCGGCCGATGCGGTCGTCATGAGGTCAGGCGACCTCTGACGTAGGCGAGGGTAGACCGGATGGCAAGCGCCAGCGGGACTGCCCTACCCATGAACCCCTGTTCAAGCGAGCGCGTTCTGTGGTCAAACGCGGCCATGCGGGACCAACGTCGCGGGAGGCGCGCTCTCCTCCTCACCACCCTCGCCCTCACCGGCTGCATGACGACGCAGCAGGATCACCAGGCGCTCGAGTCGCGCACCGCGAAGCTCGAGACCTCGCTCGCCGACGAGTCGCGCAAGAACGAGGCGCTAAGGCAGGAGCTCGAGGCCACGCGCCAGCGCCTCGACAACGCCCTCCGCGCCAGCGCCGACTCGAACCTCGACGTCGTCTCGTCGAAGCAGCGCTTGAACGAGCTCGCCGGTCGCATCGACGAGGCGCAGCACGGGCTCGAGGAGGTCCGCCGCGAGGTCACGCAGTCGCGCACCGAGATCTACGCGCGGCTCGATGATCTCAAGCGGGGAGCGCCCGCGTCGCCGTCGCCCGTTGCCGTGTCCCCCGTCCCGGTTCCAGCCGAGAAGGCGACGCACCTCGCGCAGCTGAAGGACGGCTTCACGAAGAAGGACTGGCCCCTCGTCCGCGCGCTCGCGACCGAGTACGTCAACCGCTACCCGACGGACGAGAAGACCGACGAGGCGCTCTGGATGATGGGCGAGGCGGACAACGCGGACGGGCGGCCGACGTCGGCGCTCGCGAGCTACAACCGCCTCCTCAAGCTCTTCCCCCGCACGAAGCTGCTCGACAAGACGCTCTTCGGGATGGGCGAGGCCTACATGTCCATGAAGGACTGCGCGAACGCGAAGCTCGCGTACGAGGCCGTCGAGAAGCGGTTCCCGAAGGAGAAGCTCGGTGAGTCGTCGAGGGCGCGGCTCGCGGCGATCGCGAAGAAGGAGCCGGGCATGTGCCGCGCCGACTGAGCTCGGCTACTCGTCCGACGTCCCTTCGCGCTCGTGGAGCTGCGCCCGCGTGCGACCACGCGGCCGGTGCTTGATCGCCGGCTCGGGGGAGACGCCCAGCCGACCGAGCATGCGCTTCGCCTCGGCGGAGTCGGGGTGGTTCGCGAGCCACTCCTCCAGCACCGAACGCGCCTCGCGCTTGCGGTTCGAAGCCTCGAGCGTCGCGGCCAGGAAGAGCCGCGGCTCCGCGCTCGCGTCGTGCACGGCCCAGGACTCGGCCGCGCGACGCGCCTCGCGGAGCTCCCCCGCGTGGAGCGCGGAGGTCGCCCAGGCCTTCAGCGCCTGCCCGTCGCTCGGGCGCGCGCGCGCATCGGACCGCGCCTGCGCGAGCTTGGTGCGGGCCGTCTCCTTGCCGCTCTCCGTCGTCGCCGAAGCGCGCACGAGCAGCGAGCTCGGCGAAGGCTCGCGTGACGCCTCGCGCACGGGCTCGCGCACCGTCTCGCGCGCGGGCTTTTGCTCCGCGGGCATCACCTTGGCCGGGCGCGCCTCCTTCGGCGTGACGGGCACGAGGGCGGCGGTCACCGTCGTCTCCGACGTCGGCGGCGGCGGCGGCGTGACGGACACGACCTCGGGCTCCGCCGCCTCCGCGGGCGCGGGCTCGGGCGCGGTCTCGGTCTCGGCCGCGGGGAGCGACGAGACGTCCATCGTCGCGACCGCCGCGGGCTGCGCCGCCGTGAGACGCGCTTTCACGAACGACGGGGTCCAGGACGGCACGTCGAACGAGCGCCCCTGGAGGCCGGCGAGCGCGAGCACGGTGATCGACGCGCCCATGAGCGTCGAGGCGAAGAGGCGCGCGCGTCCGCGTCGCCGGTCGGGGGCGGTGCGCGCTTCTTCCAGCGCCTCGCGCATCTCCTTCGCGGTCGCGAAGCGGGCGTCCTTGCTCTTCGCGAGCGCCTTCATCACGACCGCCTCGAGCTCGCCCGGGATCACCGAAGTCGGCGCGCGATGCGTCGGGCGCTCCGGCTCCTCGCGGAGCTGCTTGCCCATCACGACGACGGGCGAGCCCTCGAAGGGGCGCGAGCCCGTGACGAGCTCGTAGAGCACGCAGCCGAGGGCGTACACGTCGCAGCGCGCGTCGACCGCCTCGCCGGCGACTTGCTCGGGCGCCATGTACTCGGGCGTGCCGAAGACGGCGAAGCCCTTCTGCCGCTTCTCGTCCCCCGCCGTGTCGGCGAGCGCCATCGCGACGCCGAAGTCGAGGAGCTTGAGCTCGCCGTCGTCGGTGAGAAAGAGATTCTGGGGCTTGAGATCCCGGTGCACGAGGCCTGCGCCGTGCGCCGCCTCGAGGGCGTACGTCGCCTGGATCGCGAGCCGCACGGACTCGCGCCAGCCGAGGCCCTTCTCGGCGTGCTCGTCGAGCGTCTTGCCCGAGAGGAGCTCCATCGCGAGGAACACGCGTCCGTCCTGGGATTTTCCGAAGTCGTGGAGCTGCACGAGGTTCGGGTGGGAGAGCTTGGCGATCGCGCGCGCTTCGCGGCGGAAGCGCTCGACCGCGTCGTGCGCGGCGGCGTGGGCGGTCGAGAGCACCTTCACGGCGTAGCGCCGGCCGAGCTCGATGTGCTCGGCCTTGAAGACCTCGCCGCTCGCGCCCTCGCCGATCTTCTCGAGCAGCCGGTACGGCGTGCCGGCGAGGATCGACGGATCCTGCGTCATGCGCTCGGCGGCCGCCTCCATCACCGCGCTCGCGGGCGGCGTCTCGTCGCCGTGGGTGCTCCGCGAGAGCTCGCGCGCCTGCTTGAGGAGCTTCGCGAACTCGGCGCGGGAGCGCGCCGGCTCGTGCGGCCAGAGCGTCTTCATCAGGGACGCGATCCGTGCGCGCACGCTGCGCTCGCCGTTCTTGCCGGCGGGGGCCTGGGCGAGGACGCGCGCGATGTCGGTCGACGCCTGCGACGCGCTCACGTAGCGCTCGTCGGGGTCGTTCGAGCACAGCTTCTGGATGATCTCGTCGAGCTCGCGCGGGATGCCGCGGATCTTCGCGAGCTCGGGGATCGGGAAGCGCCCGGCGGCGACCTCCTCGAGGTGCTTCTGAGCGTCGCCCTGGAGGAGGCGCTTTCCGGCGCAGAGCTCCCAGAGCATCACGCCCATCGCGTACACGTCGATGCGCCCGTCTCCGACCTGTTGGCGCGCGACCTCGGGCGCGACGTAGCCGGGCTTCGCGAAGACGACGCCCGCGACGGTGTGGCACCGGCGGTTGTGGCCGCGCGCGGTGCCGAAGTCGATGAGCTTGAGCTCGCCCGCGTAGCCGACCATCACGTTCTGCGGGGAGAGGTCGCGGTGGACGATGCCGAGCGGGGTCCCGTCGGCGCCGGCGCGCTCGTGGACGTGGGCGAGCGCCTGGCCCATCTCCATGGCGACGGCGGCGGCCTCGGGCCAGCCGATGCGGGCGCCCATCTGGACCGCCCGGTGGCGGACGTCGGCGAGCGAGCGTCCTTCGACGTACTCGACGACCGTGTACGGCTCGCCGTTCTCGTCCGTCGAGGCCTCGAGGATGTGGGCGACGCCGGGGTGGTTCAGCTGCGACTGGACGCGGGCCTCGTCGAGGAAGCGCGCGAGGAACGAGCCGTCGTGGATGTGGTCCCGCCGGACGGTCTTCACGACGATGGGGCGCTCGGCGCCCTCGATGCCCGTCGTCGCCGCGAGGTAGACGTCGCCCATCCCGCCGCGCGCGAGGAGCTTCAGGAGGAGCAGTCGTCCGAAGACGCGCGGCAGCGGGATGCTGACGACGCCGGAGGAGAACCCGGACCCCTCCGAGGCGGGCGCGCGGTCGTCCTTCCCGATCTCGGCCGGAGCTTCGCTCATGCCCTCTGGATAGGGAGCGGCGGCCCGGGGGGCCAAGTTTCAGGCGCGGCCCGGGCGGTCCGGCAGGACCACGGGGAACATGAGGTCCCGGACGAGGCGCGCGCCGACCTCCTCCCCGAAGGCTCGTGCGAGCACGGAGCTCACCCGGACGTCCCGGCGGTGGGCGTCCATGTTCCGGCGGAACCCCTCCGTCGCGGCTCCGGCGAACCTCGGCTGCGGGGGGCCGGACGCGAACCGGACGAAGGCGCCCGCGAGCGCGCGGAGCACGGTCGGGACGGTCTCGGCGCTCGCGGGGTCGTCCGTCGCCACGCGCGCGTGGACGTGGTGGGGCGTGAAGAGCTCCGCGTACGGCGACTCGACGGGGCCGGCGTCGGGCAGCGCGGCGCCGATCGCGCGGATGCGCGCCATCTCGGCGAGCTGGCGCTCGTGCTCCCGGGTCGTCTCGGGCAGGGTCGGGGAGAGATTCGCCGCGACGAGGACACCCGCGGCGCCGAGCGCGACGAGATCGATCCCGAGCACGGGCGCGCCGCGATCGGGCTCGCACGCCCAGACGAGGTTCGCGATCGCGAGGTCCCGCCCGCGGAGCACGACGGATCGTCCCCACGACGCGGCCGACCGGAACGTTCGCGCTTCGAGCGCGATCGGAGCGCCACGGAGGTCTCCCTCGTGCCGCTCGTCCGCGAGCGCGATCGCGCCGAGGGCCGCGACGAGACGGGCCTCGATCTCCGCCGCGATCGCGGCGACGTCGAGACGGGACCTCGGCGCCGTCAGGGGACCCGCCGCGCCGTCTCGAGCATGTCACGGGTCGGGCCCCAGGACTCGCGGTCGAGGCGCGCCTCGAGCGCGCGCGAGACCGCGTCGAGGGACGTGTCCACGTCTTCGTGGAGCCCGATCCGGACGGACGCGTCCGCGCGCACGGACCTCCGCCACGCGACATGGGCCACGAAGTGCTTCGCGTCGCGGATCGCGAGCGCGTCGGCGAGAAACGAGAGGAGGACGCGCGCGCGCAGGATCCGTTCGACGCTCGCGCTCTGGCGCTCGACGTCGGCGGCTGGGCCGGCCGTGTGATGCAGCGAGGCCATCGACGTCTCGAGGAGCGCGGCGGCGGCCGAGGCGAACGGGAGACCCGTCCCCAGGACCACCACCCGGAGCCGCGCGAAGTTCTCCTCGAGATGCCACGAGCACATGCCGCGCGCGACGAGGAGATCTCGGAGCCAGCGCGCGTAGCGGATCATCACTGCCGGCGAGCTCTGGTGGAGCGCCTGCGCGAGGTACGAGGCGTGGAAGTCGCCGTCGTCGTTCGCGTGACGCCGGCCGCGGGCCGCGAAGCGCGTCTCCCAGAAGGGATCGTCCTGGTACATCTCGCGGATGACCCGGGCGGAGAGCGGGCGGAGGGCCGCCTCCACAGGATCGCCGTCCGCACGCGCGGCGGCGCCGTACGGCGCGTGCAACGACATGGGCGAACGCTAGCGCGCGGGAGACTGCTTTGCCTGAGGCGACGGGCCCCGGCGACGCGCGGTGATCGAACCCTTCATCGTGGATCGCGGCGGCGGGGCGTCGCGCGTCGGTCTCGGCGGGTAGGGGGGTGAGGTGGCCCCGAAATACGCAGGAAAAGCAGCGGCACGCCCTGTGTAGGTGTAGGTAGCATGTCTCTTCGCGCGTCTCGCTTTCCCTCGCTCGTCGCCGTCAGCACCCTCGCGCTCCTCGCCGCGTGCGCCGCCCCCGAAGGCGACGAGACGGGCTCCGCGGCCGACGAGATCCGCGCGCTCGACGCCTACTGGGCCGACGCGAAGAAGCTCGACCTCGCCGATCTCACCCGCCTCTCGGCCGGCTTCGCGACCGACGCGCTGAACGATCAGCTCACCGGCGGCCGCGTGGGCGCGCGCTTCGAGACCCCCGTCGTCTTCGCCGCCCGAGCCCGCCCGAACCGCCTCCTCCCCGACGGGGCCGAGGTGAAGGCGCTCGACACGATCGTGAGCGGCCTCGCGGCGCGGTTCGGCGAGTCCGAGCTCGGCACGCAGGTGAACGCGGCGCGCCTCGCCCACCTCTCCTCGACGGCGGACGACTACTTCGTCGAGTCCGCCTTCCAGGTGAACGCTGGCCTCGCCCACGGCTGGAGCTTCGCGGCCCCCGGGCTCGGTGACGCCGGCGTCACCGTCGGCTTCGACGCGAACGCACAGCTGGGCTCGCGCGTGATCGTCGCGACGAAGGACAGCGGCCTCCGCGCGCTCGTCTCGTCTCCGCTCGCCGCCGTGAAACAGATGCGAGGCTTCCTCTACCCGCGCTCGATGAACGACATCCGCGCGATGAAGCCCGGCGAGATGTTCGCGCTCCGTGGCGCAGGAAGGCTCGGCGCGAGCTTCGGCGTCGGCGCCCCGCTCCTCGTCGCCGAGCCCACGAGCGCGCTCACGTACCGCATCGTCGTCTCCGCCGGGGTCTCCGGCGTCGTGACCGGGCAGGTCGACGTCCAGGTCGTGCGCCTCCCCGGAGACGAGGTGGTCGTCGACATCGGCGTCGAGAACGGGCGCGGCGTGCGCTTCGACGCGGCCCTCCGCGACGGCTGGGGAATCAAGGGGATCTGCGAGGATCTCCGGCCGTGCCTCCGCACCGTGAACCTCGCGGGCAAGAGGATCGATCTCGCCGCGGCCGTGGAGAAGGCGATCGAGAAGCGGGTGAACGAGTACCTCACCTTCCAGGTCCAGGCCTCCGCCGGCGTCACGAACGGGCGCGTCAGCCTCTCGCGCTTCCGCTTCCACCTCGATCGCGGCGACGCGACGGAGACGTCGAAGGCGCTCGAGCAGCTCCTCAAGTTCGACCTCCGCCTCGCCCAGGCGCTCTACAACCGCGACCTCGGGGACGCCGCGCCCGCCGTCATCGCCGACTTCGACGCCGTCCGCGCCGCGACGACCTCGACGCGAAACTTCGGCTTCGAGGTGCTGGGGATGAACGTCTACCACCGCGCGGTGGTCGACCGGCAGGGGACGTTCACCGTGCAGACGCCGGACGGCGCGCGCGCGGTGCTCTTCGACTACCTCCGTAAAGACGCAGGCTGGTTCCAGTCGAAGCACGCCTTCACCCGCACCGGGATCGCTGCGGAGACCGTCTCTGCCCGCGATCCGCGGCGCTACCGGAGCGAGGCGCAGCTCTTCGTGCAGACCGTCTCGGCCGACGACTACATGGACGACGACTTCGTGGTCGACAGCGTCGACGCCGTGCTCCTCGGCCTCGCCGGCAAGGACGTCGTCGCCACGCTCGACAGGTTCGGCAACGGCATGCAGCGCGAGCTCTGGCGGCGCTGCCCTGCGACGGAGACGAACAGCGGTCAGCGGCAATGGAATGAAGCGTGCAATCTGCAGCTTCTCGACGACCCGGGCTTCGTCGCGATGAAGCGCCAGGGGCTCGCCGCGATCGAGCCGGGGATCGCGCGGCTCCCGGATGACGTCAAGGCGCTCGTCCGGAAGGCCGCGGGCGTGAGGCTGACCCTCCAGTCCGTCGGCATCCACGACTTCGACGCCACGAACGGGCCGAAGACGGCGTTCACCTTCGACATGCGGTTCGACGACAAGGCGCTCGAGGCGATGACCTCGAGGCCGAAGCGGGAGTACGCGTCGGCGCTCCGCGAGATGCTCGTCTCCGGCCGGGTCCCACGTCAGGACGCCGTGAGCGCCGAAGGAAGGGCGTACTTCGCGCGGATCTACGACGGCGAGTGGGGCCCGGCGCTCGCGGCCATGGCGGACCGCTTCGAGGCCCGCGCCTCCGCGTACAAGCGCATCGCCGACGCCGAGAAGCTCCTGCCCGCCGCGCTCTCCGGGAAGCGCTTCGTGCCGAGCCCGATCGGGCTGAAGTTCACGGTGACGGCGGACGAGCGGTCGATCGTCGAGAGCGCCGTCCTCCGCAGCACGAGCCAGGACCGCGCGCTCGCCGCGACCGCGCTCTTCGACGCGCTCTACGAAGGCGCGCACGCCTTTCAGGGCGCCTCGCTGCACCCCGAGCACATCGCGGCGTTCCCGCTCCTCGCGATGGTGCCGGCGGCGAACCTCGAGATCGCGATGAAGGTCGACGCGGAGGTGAAGAGCACCTGGTTCGCGCCGCGGAAGCGCTTCCAGAAGGCGGGCTTCGCGAGCGTCACCGCGACGGCGAAGGGGAGGGACGTGACGTCCCTCGGCGGGATGTTCGACCTCCAGACGATGGCGGGCGCGGACTGACCGCGCGATGAGCCCCTCAGAGGTCGCGCGCGATCACGACGGGCCCACAAAGCGCCTTCGCGCCGAGCGACGCGAGCGCCTTCACCGCCGCGTCCGCCAGTCCCTCGGTCGCCCAGACGACGAGCCGCGTCTTGCCCTCGACGAGCCCTTCGGCCAGGCGCGGTGAGGGATCTTCGTAGCGGCTCTCGAGCTCCTCTTCGGAGGAGGGTGCGGCGTCCGCGCCCCCGCGCGCCGCCGCGGGCGCTCCCGCGTCGACGGCGAGCGGCGCGAGCGCCGCCTTCACGGACGCAGCCGTCGTGCTCTCGGGGAAGACGAGGAAGCGGTCCTTGCACGCGCTCGGCTTGCCCGAGCGTCCACGCACCCCCGCCTCCTCGCGGGGGATCGTGCCGGCGATCCTCGCGCGCTGGACGGACACCGACGGGAGTCGGGCCACCGCGCCTCGCGACTTCGTCGAGAGCAAGAAGGCCTCTCCCGCGGCGCGCGCGAGCACGACGACGTCGTCCCCTTGCGCGTCCACCGTCTGCGCCTCGAGCGCGGCCGCGTCCTGCCGCACGACCTCGTTGCCGACGAGCTCCTTCACCGGCACGAACGCGGGTCGATTGTAGGTCGGCACCGCCCACGCTTGCGGATCGAGCGGATCCTCCGAGGTGCGCGGCAGCGCGACGTCGCTCCACGCGTCGCCGTCCGCGCTGCGCTTCTTCAGCTTCCCGTCGGCCAAGGTGGCCCAGAGCTCGCCGTTCGGCGCGGACGACACGGACCGGATCGCCGCGCCGCCGAAGGGGCTCGCCTTCGACCACGTCTTGCCGTTCCAGCTGTGGAGCTCGCCGTAGGCGGCGACCCAGATCGCAGCCGGGCTCGCCGCGGTCACGGCGGGATCGAGGTCTTGGCCCGTGTCGTCCCGCGCGTGCTCGACGAGCCACTCGACCTTCGCCGTCATCGCCTTCGGTGGGTACCGGAGGACGCCGAGCTTCCGCTTCTCGGTCGCTCCGCACGCCTCGACGGCGATCACCAGGGTGCCGTCCAGCCCCGCGCTCATCGTCAGCGGACAGACGCCGGGCGGGATCACGGGCGCCGCGCCCTTGCCCGCGAGGACGGTCACCTTCGCGGGGCGGATCTCCGCCTGGTTCGCGTAGTACTCCGAGCCCTTCGGGTAGAGCGAGCTGTCCGGGATCTCGCGCACGCCGCGCTCGAGCGCGATCACCGCGCCGTCGCGCCGGGCGGCGCTCCACATGCCCGCGCCCGCCTTCCCGGTGGAGAACCCGTTCGGACCGAGCTTCCGCGTCGCCATCTGCGGGCCGCTGCGCATGTAGTCGCGCTCGTCGACGAGCACCGTCGTCGCGTCGTCCGACCAGACCCAGCGGAACGCGGCGGGCGCCTGCGTGATGACCGAACGGTATAGCGCTTCGCGCTCGAGGCCCTGCGAGAGGAGCTCGACGGTGAGTGGCGCCCCCGGTCCGTTCGCGCGCGCCCGCGCGAACTCGACCGCGAAGACGAGCCCGCCGCCCGGGAGCCGCTGGACCAGCGGCGGCGCGCACCCGACGTACGCCTGCGATCCCATCGGGCACGGTTGCCACATGTAAGGGCCGCGCGCGACGATCACGAAGGGCGACGTGGGCTCCGGCGCGGCGACGGGGGCCGCGTCCGGGCGCGCGACCGCCGCCTGGGTCGACGCGTCGGGGACCACCTCCGGGACCGCGCGCAGCTGTGGGGACTCCGTCCCGCGCGTGCAGCCGACGACGGCGCACGCCGCCACGAGCGAAGATCCGAGGAGAGCCCGACGAGAACGCGTCGCCATGGCCGCGAGGATAGACGCTCCGGCGCCCGCCGGCCTGCGCGTCTTTCGCGCCGGAAACGATCGCGACGTGCTCGAATGGAGCCGTGCGCAGGCATTCGGAGCGCTCCTCGGCGCGACGCTGGACGGCGCTCGCCGCCGTCGCGGTCCTGCTCGGCGCGTGCGCGCCAGGGGCCCCGGTCGCGGCGTCTTCGGCGGTGAGGCCGCCGTCGCGACCGCGCGCGGTCGCGAGCTCGCCCCCGTCCTTGGAGCCGTGCGGCGACACCGCGGAGGGGTTCGACGTGTGGCTCGCGTCGTTCCGCGTCCACGCGGCGGCGCAGGGCATCCCCGAGGACGTGGTCGCGCAGGCGCTCGACGACGTCACGTACGACGACTCCGTCATCGCGCTCGATCGCTCGCAACGGGCGCACAAGGTCTCGTTCGAGGCGTTCGCGGCCTCGCACGTCACCAAGGCGCGCGTGCGCCGCGGGAAGCAGAAGCTCGCGGCGCACGCCGACCTCCTCGCGCGGATCGAGCGACGCTTCGGCGTCGCGCGCGAGATCCTCGTCGCGATCTGGGGGCTGGAGACGGACTTCGGCGCGAACCAGGGCTCGACGCCGAGCCTCCGCGCGCTGGCCACGCTCGCGTACGACTGCCGGCGCTCGGACCTCTTCCGGGGCGAGCTCGAGAGCGCGCTCCGCATCCTCCAGCGCGGAGACCTCCGCGTCGAGAGGATGGTGGGTGCGTGGGCGGGCGAGGTCGGACAGACGCAGTTCCTCCCCTCCTCCTACGAGCGTTTCGGGATCGACTTCGACGACGACGGGCGCGTGGACGTCGTCGGGAGCGTGGACGACGCGCTCGCCTCGACCGCCCACTACCTCTCCGCGAACGGCTGGCGCGCCGGGGAGAGCTGGGCGGAGCGCTCGTCGAACTTCGTCGTCCTCGCCTCGTGGAACCGCTCGGAGACCTACCGGAAGACCATCGCCCTCTTCGCGACGAAGCTCGCAGCACCGCCGAGGTGACGGCCTCTCCCGACGTGCTCAGGGTCCGTCTTCGGCGCGCTCGTCCCTCGGGACCCAGCCGTGCTTGCGGAGGAAGACGCGGACCTTCGCGAGCCACTCGCTGGCTTCGATCGGGGTGAGGCGTTCTTCGGGGACGAAGACGGGATCGGCCGGGGCGGCGCGCTCGAAGGCGAGCCGCACGCGCTCGGAGGGGCCGGCGCCGCCGCGGCCGCCGGTCGCCGGCCTCATCTCCTTGTCGAGCGCGACGTCCCAGAGGTCGTCGAGAGGGAATCGCGCCACGACCTCCTTCGTCCTGTCGCGGGAGACCTCGACCTCGGCGCCGTCGATGCGGAGCACGAACTTCCCCGCGTCCGGCTTCCGGAGGACGAGGAGGACGACGACCCCGACGCCGAGGCCGAAGAGGCCCATCAGGGGCGAGACCGCCTTCGCGAGCACCGCCGCGACGACGGCAGGCAGGATGAGCGGCGTCATCGCCGTCCCCGACGTCGTGCTCTGATCGCCCGGCGCCGGCTTCGCGTCGACGACGAGCTCCCGCGGCGCCTCCTCCGCGCTCACATCCGCTCGGGCGCGTGGATCCCGAGGAGCGAGAGCCCCTCGGCGAGGGTCTTGGCCGTGAGCTCGGCGAGGGCGACGCGCGACGCGCGCACCTCGCCCTCGCTCTTCAGCACCGGACAGCTGTCGTAGAACGACGTGAAGGTCTGGGCGAGCGTGTAGAGGTAGCCCGCGAGGCGGTGCGGCTCGAGGGTCGTCTCCACGCTGCGGACGGCCGCGCCGAAGCCGAGGACCGCGAGGGCGAGCTTCCGTTCGCCCGGCTCGGTCACGACGATCGCGCCGGGCGCGACCTCGGCCTCGGCTGCCTTCCGGAGGATCGAGCGGATGCGCGCGTGCGCGTACTGGAGGTAGCCCGCGGTGTTCCCCTCGAACGAGACCATGCGCTCCGGATCGTAGACGTAGTCCTTCACGCGATCGGTCGAGAGATCTGCGTACTTCACCGCGCCGATGCCGATGATCTTCGCGAGCGCGTCCTTCTCGTCCGCGCTGAGCTCGGGCGCCTTCTCGGCGAGGACGGCGGCCGCGCGCGCGACGGCCTCGTCGAGGAGATCGACGAGGCGGACGGCGTCGCCCGAGCGGCTCTTCAGCATCTTCTTGTCGGGGCCGAGGACGGAGCCGAACGCGACGTGCTCGGCGCGCGCAGGCGCCGCGAGCCAGCCGAGCTCCTTCGCGGCCGTCATCACCATCGCGAGGTGCTGCTCCTGGGGGGCGCCGACGACGTAGAGGATCCGCGTCGCGTGGAGCTCCGAGAGCCTGTACCGGATCGCGGCGAGATCGGTCGTCGCGTAGCCGTAGCCGCCGTCGCTCTTCCGGACGATGAGCGGGAGCGGGTTGCCTTCCTTCGTCTTGAAGCCGGCCGGGAAGAGGCAGAGCGCGCCGTCGCTGACGACGGCCTTGCCCGAGCGTTCGAGCTCCTCGCAGAGAGGGGCGAGTCGGGGGTTGTAGAAGCTCTCGCCGCAGATGTCGGCGTCGCGGAGCGTCACGTCGAGCTTCTCGTAGACGTCCTGGAAGTACCGCGAGGAGACGGCGACGAGGCGCTGCCAGAGCGCGAGCGTCTCCGCGTCGCCCGACTGGAGGGCGACGACGCGCTTCCGCGATCGCTCCGCGAACGCCTCGCTGGTGTCGAACTTCCCGCGCGCGGCCTTGTAGAAGGCGCCGAGCTCGCCGACGGACGCGTCGTCGCCTGCGCCTGCGCCGCCGGTGACGTCGACGAGGTGCTCGAGGAGCATGCCGAACGGCGTTCCCCAGTCGCCGACGTGATTCTGGCGGATGACGCGGTGGCCTCGCCACGCGAGCGTGCGCGCGAGCGCGTCGCCGATGACGGTGCTCCGGAGGTGACCGACGTGCATCTCCTTGGCGACGTTCGGCGCGGAGTAGTCGATCGCGATCGTGTCCTTCACCTCTGCCTGGGCCACGCCGAGGCGATCGGCCGAGCGAGCGTGCGTCGCCGCCTTGCCGAGGAGGGCCGAGGTGACCGTGAGGTTCAGGAAGCCCGGGCCCGCGACCTCGACGCTCGCGACGACGTCGGGCGCGTCGATCTTCGCCGCCACCGCCTGTGCGATCTCGCGCGGGGGCTTCCCGAGCTTCTTCGCGAGCGCCATCGCGAAGTTCGCCTGGGCGTCGGCGCGATCGGAGCCGCGGAGCGCGGGATCGAACGTGGCGGCCACCTCCTCGCCGAGCGCGATGCGCGCGGCCTCCCGGAGGACGGGGGCGAGGGCCTCGAGCGGGTCGACGATCATGGTGGCGCTTCCTAGCGGAGTCACGCGCCGGAAGCCACCCGCGGCAGGGTCCTCCGCGCGTCCGTCGCGAGTGTTCCGCAGGCTCCCCGGGCGTCGCGCGCGCGGTTCTTCCGCACGGTGACGAAGGCTCCGCCCTCGCGGAGCCGCGCCACGAAGCGGTCGACCACGTCGCTCGCGGGCTCCTCGAACGGCGAGCTCGCGTCGCCCCACCCGTTGAAGGGGATGACGTTCACGACCGTGCGAAAGGGGAGGGCGCCGGCCCAGGCCGCGAGGAGCGCGGCGTCCTCTTCGCGATCGTTCTCGCCCGCGAGGAGCACGTACTCGAGGAAGACCTTCTCGTGGGGACGCGCCGGCCAGCGCGCGAGCGCCTCGTGCAGCGCCGCGAGCGGCCAGCGCTTCCCGATCGGCATGAGGCGTGATCGCGCCGCGTCGGTGACGGCGTTCACGCTCACCGCGAGGTCGGGGCGCGGGACGGCGCGGGCGAGCCGCTCGAGGCCGGGGACGTGGCCTGCGGTCGAGACCGTGATGCGGCTCGGGGCGACGCCGAGGCCCGCCTCGTGACAGAGGACCGCGATCGCGCGCGCGACGTTGTCCACGTTGTGGAGCGGCTCCCCCATCCCCATGAAGACGAGGTTCACGCGCTCTGGCGAGCGCGGGCCGTACGCGTGCAGCACCGCGAGGAGCTGCCCTACGATCTCGTGCGCCTCGAGGTTCCGGACGAGCCCCATGCGGGCGGTCGCGCAGAACGTGCAGCCCATCGCGCAGCCGACCTGGCTCGAGAGGCAGACCGTCACCCGCTCGCCTCGCACCGCGCGCGGCATGTGGACCGCCTCGACGCGCGCGCCGTCCGCGAGCGCGAGGACCAGACGCCTCGCGCCGTCGGCGGAAGGGCGCTCCTCGACGATCCTGGGGAGCGAGAGGTCGAGGCCGGTGCGATCGACGAGATCGCGGCCCGCGCGCGCGAGGGCGGGCCCGTCGGGGCTCCACGTCGCGAGCCGGTGGAGCCGCCCGAAGAGGTGCCGCGGATCGCGGGCGTAGCCGAGCGCGCGGAGGTCCTCCGGCACGAGGTCCCAGGCCGAACGCGTACCCATGACGCTCCACTCTACCTCGCACCACGACATTCGCGTCGTGGAGGGTGTCTCCTCGCGGCCCCCTTTCCGCCTTCCGCCCGTGATCGCACGGGCATTCCCGGCCGGCACGTCGCCTGCTCGGGGCGCCGTCCCATGACATCTCGCTTCCTCTTCGCGTCCTCCGTCGTCGTCGGCCTCCTCCTCGCCTCGCGCGCCGCGCGCGCCGACGAGACTCCGCAGAAGGCCGACCCTCCGGCCGAGAAGGAGGATCGCCGCGTCTACCTCTCGCTCTCGCCGGTGCACCTCCTGCTCGGCATCGGCGAGCTCACGGGGGAGGTCCGCGTGCATCGGAAGATCGGCGTCGCGGGCATCGCGGGCTTCGGCAAGCCGAAGGACGGCCTCACGGACACGCGCTACACGGCGTGGGAGCTCGGCGGTCAGCTCGTGACGTACCCGATTGGTCACTTCGACCACGGCATGCAGCTCGGCGTCGAGGCGCTCTACGCGGGCGTGTCCGGGGAGAGCTCCTTCGGTGGCCAGCGCATCAGCGCGAGCGCGCAGGGCTTCGCGGTCGGACCGATGATCGGGTACAAGCTCGCGACCGACATCGGGTTCTCGTTCAACGTGCAGGGCGGCGTCGCGTACTTCGCCGCCGCGGGGCAAGCGTCGGGCGGCGGGGCGTCGGCGACGTCGATCGCGGCCCCGACCGTGCTCCCGATCGTCAACCTGAACGCCGGCTGGTCTTTCTGACGGGCCCAAGGCGGTGGCCGCCCACGGGTCTCACGCGAGGCGTGTACCGCGAGCCGTCGCCCCCCGAACCCGAGCCCGAGGACACGTTCGTCCTCGCGTACGGCCGCGACGTGAAGGCGAGTCGCGCGCGGCTCGCGAAGCGCGCGCTCGTCGGCGTCGTCGCCCTCGCGGCCGTCTCGTGCGCGGTGGGCGAAGTGCACGCGGTCCGGCGCGCGCGGCTCGCGACGGCGTGGTCGGAGGCGGCCGCGTGCCTCGATCCGGAGATCGAGGGCGGCGCGACCGCCGTTCGGCGTCGCGCGCGGGACCGTCAGCTCGCGGTCGCTCTGCCCCACGAGCGATGGTCGTGGCCGCGCTCGTGCTGGTCGTCGGTTTCGGCGCTCCAGGATCGCGCGCGCGCGATGAACGAGCCGGTCGTCGCGCACAAGGCATCGCTCCTGCGCGGCGCGCTCGAGTCGCCGAGCGTCGACGTCGAGCCGTTCGGGGACGCGCTCGTCGCGCTCGCCACGGCGGTTCGTGACGCTCAGATCCCCCGTCGGCCGGTCCCGCCGTACGCAGGCCTGCCGTCGCCCGTCGCCGGCGTCATCCATCGCGACGGACTCTCCTTCTTCCACACGCGCTACCCGAGCGACCTAGACGCTGCGCGGACGTATGACGGCCTCGAGCTCCGCGGCCGGGACGGACGGGAGCGCATCGCCTGCTCCTTGGACGCGGTGGGTGAGGTCTTCGCGTGTGCTGGGCGGCCGACGTACGCGTGGGACATCACGCCCGTCGCGCCATGCGGGCGCTCGGAGCGGATGGCGTCCCGGTCGGTGCTCATGCCGTCTGCCGTCGACTTCGGGCGCGGCGTCACCGTCTACCTCGACCCGAGCTTCTCGAGCGGCGAGCTCACCTGCGACGAGGGGGAAGGCGGCGAGGACGTGGCGTGGCTCTTCGAGCGCGATCTCGAGCGTGTCCAACGCTGTGTCCCCTCGGGGTGCACGCAGAAGACGCTCCGCGGGCTCTCGCCGCGCTTCACGCACCCCAACGCGCCGCTCGAGGACCTCGTCGTGACGCACGAGGCGCAGATCACCGTCCGCGCGTATCCGCTCGGTGCGCTCGGGATCACGCGGAGGCCCGTCGACGCGGAGCGCCCCGACCTAGGGCGCGTCGTCTACGACGATCGACCGGCACGGTACGCCGATGCCGGGAAGCGCGTCCCGGCGCTCTCGCTCGTCCGCGTCTTGCCGATGACGTCGTCGTACGCGGTCGTCGTGCTCGGGTTCGGAAGCACCGTCGCGTTCCTCCGACTCGATCTCGCGACGCTCGGGGCGCGTGGGATCTCGATTCGAGATCCCGCGAAGGCGTTCGAGCCCTAGCGAACCGCGCGATCTTCGGCGTTCACCGCCGGCACGCCGCGTGCAGCTCCTCCGCGCGTGATCGCGCGCGTCCACATCCTGGTCGGCCTCCTCGTCGTCTCCGCGTGTGCCGCGGAGCCGGGCGAGGGCGAAGGCGATCGCGGCGCCGCCGTCGTCCGGACCGACGCCGGCGAGGCGGACCCTGCGATGCCCGTCGGCGCCGAGCCGACCTCCGAGGGGATGTGCCCGTCGGGCGCGCCGCTCGACGACGCGGCGCTCCTCGCGCGGGTGGTGCAGGGCGAGAAGCCGGCGTTGACGGTGAGAGGTGCGCTCCGCGTCGCCGTCCGCCGCTGCAAGGGCGAGCGATGCACCTCCGAGCTCCCGATCGAGGAGATCGACGTGCCCCTCGCGCTCGCGCGTACCCCGGACGGCGCGCGCTGGAAAGGCCAGGTCGCGCGCTCCTCGTCGTACACGCTCACGTTCGACGTGGACGCCGCGGGGGTCGTCACGGGGGACCTCGTCGTCTTCGGGGCGAACGCAGCGACCTCGCCGCTCGAGGCCTCGGCGTCGACGTCTTGCCTCTCGGCCCGCGCGACGGCGACGCGCGACGAGGGCGGCGAGCGCGTCGAGTCGACGATCTCCTTCCGGGCCGAGGTGCCGCGCGAGGAGAGGCGGACGCCCATTCCGGACGAGCCGCCGCTCCTTCCCTGCGACGCTCCCCCCGTCACGCGCGCGACGGACGCGCTCGGCGGCGCGATGCGGCTCGGCACGAACGCGGCGGTCGTGATGGAGCACGTGCGCGACTGCCGCGCCCCCACGGGCTGCACGCCGTGGAAGACGCTCCCGGTCGCCCCCGACGGCGGCCCGTCGTGGTCGACCCCTGCCGCGGGTACGTCGACGCTCACCGCCTCCGCGACGCTCGCGCTCGGCCGGTTCACCGTCCAGGTGGTGGCGGCTGCATCGACGGGCGCGACCGCGTCGCTCGTGACGACGGCGCCCTTCTTCACGCTCGGCGCGCCGATCCTCGGCCGTGGCGCGACGGACGTGAAGCTGACGGCGGGGGGCCTCGTCCTCAGCGAGCAGGGGGGCGCCCGCGACGACGCGAAGGAGCCGAAGATCCGCGCGCGCCGCTTCGCGTGCCTGACCTACGCGCGCTGAGCGGCCAGCGACTCTTTCGCTCGCCCGAGACCCCTGCTAGACCCCGCTCGCCGTGCCGCGACGCTCAGACCTCGAGAAGATCCTCATCATCGGCGCCGGGCCGATCGTCATCGGCCAGGCGTGCGAGTTCGACTATTCGGGCACGCAGGGCGCGAAGTCCCTCCGCGAAGAGGGCTACGAGGTCGTCCTCGTCAACTCGAACCCGGCGACGATCATGACCGATCCGGAGCTCGCGGCCCGGACGTACGTCGAGCCGCTCGAGCCCCGTACGCTCGAGGCGATCCTGGAGCGCGAGCGCCCCGATGCGATCCTCCCGACGCTCGGCGGGCAGACGGCGCTGAACCTCGCCCTCGCGCTCCACGAGAAGGGCGTCCTCGCCCGCCTCGGCATCGAGATGCTCGGCGCTCGTCCCGACTCGATCGCGAAGGCGGAGGACCGCTCGCTCTTCAAGGCGGCGATGGAGAAGATCGGCCTCTCGTGCCCTCGCGCGGGCACGGCGCACTCCATCGAGGAGGCGTGGACGATCGTGAAGGAGACGGGGTTCCCGTCGATCCTCCGGCCGTCCTTCACGCTCGGCGGCTCCGGCGGCGGCATCGCGAAGGACGCGAGCGAGTTCGAGGCCAAGGTCGCCTGGGCGCTCGCGCAGTCGCCGACGAAGGAGGTCCTCATCGAGGAGAGCGTCCTCGGGTGGAAGGAGTACGAGCTCGAGGTCGTCCGCGACAAGGCCGACAACTTCATCGTCGTCTGCACGATCGAGAACATCGATCCGATGGGCGTCCACACCGGCGACTCGATCACGGTCGCTCCGTCGATGACGCTGACGGACAAGGAGTACCAGCGGCTCCGCGACGCCGCGCGCGCCGTCATGACGGAGATCGGCGTCGAGAGCGGCGGCTCGAACGTCCAGTTCTCCGTCGACCCGGAGACGGGGCGCTTCCACGTCATCGAGATGAATCCGCGCGTGTCCCGGTCGAGCGCCCTCGCGTCGAAGGCGACGGGGTATCCGATCGCGAAGATCGCCGCCAAGCTCGCCGTCGGCTACACGCTCGACGAGCTCCGGAACGACATCACCGGGACGAGCGCCGCCTTCGAGCCGGCGATCGACTACGTCGTCGTGAAGTGGCCGCGCTTCGCCTTCGAGAAGTTCCCCGGCGCCGACAACACGCTCGGCACGCAGATGAAGAGCGTCGGCGAGGTCATGAGCATCGGCCGCACGTTCTGCGAGGCGCTCCAGAAGGCGGCGCGCTCGCTCGAGACGGGCAAGGACGGCCTGACGACGATGATGGGGCGCGTCGACTATCGCCTCCTCGCGCAGCCGAAGAAGCAGCGCGACCTCTCGATGGAGGCCGCCGAGCTCGAGCCGCCGAAGAGCCTTCCGCCTCCGTCCGCGGAGGAGACGCTCCGCGCGCTCCGCGCCGTCGTGCCGGTGCCGACGGCCGAGCGCCTCTTCTACGTCGTCGACGCGATGCGGGCGGGGTTGTCGCTCGAGGAGCTCTTCGATCTGACCAAGATCGACCCGTGGTTTCTCCGCCAGATCGCGCGGATCGTGGCGATGGAGCAGCGCCTCCAGCAGGGAGACGTCGCGCCCGCGGCGATCCGGGAAGCCAAGCGCCTCGGCTTCTCCGATCCGCAGATCGCCCGGCTCGCCGGCGGCTGCGAGGCCGACGTCCGGGCGATGCGGAAGAAGGAGAAGATCCTCCCCGTCTACGCGCGCGTCGACACCTGCGCCGCCGAGTTCGTCGCGCACACCCCGTACCTCTACTCGACGTACGAGTCCGAGAGCGAGGCGAAGGCCGACACGGGCAAGCAGAAGGTCGTCATCCTCGGCGGCGGCCCGAACCGCATCGGGCAGGGGATCGAGTTCGACTACTGCTGCGTCCACGCGGTCCACGCGCTCCGCGAGCTCGGGTTCGAGACCGTGATGGTCAACTGCAACCCGGAGACCGTGTCGACGGACTACGACACGTCCGATCGCCTCTACTTCGAGCCGCTCACGCTCGAGGACGTGCTCTCGATCTGCGACGAGGAGAAGCCGCTCGGCGTCATCGTCCAGTTCGGCGGGCAGACGCCGCTGAAGCTCGCGGTTCCGCTCGAGACGGCCGGCGTGAAGCTGCTCGGCACGACCGCGGACGCGATCGACCGCGCGGAGGACCGCGGCCGGTTCGACGAGCTCCTCTCGAAGCTCGGGCTGAAGCGGCCCCGGAGCGGGATCGCCAAGGGCGATCACGTCGTTTCGGACGCCTTCCGGATCGCGGAGGAGATCGGCTACCCCGTCCTCGTCCGACCGAGCTACGTGCTCGGCGGCCGCGCGATGACGATCGCCTACACCCGGGGCGAGCTCGAGGCCTACGTGCACCTCGCCGTCGAGGCTGCGCGCGACGCCGGCAACCCCGCCATCCTCGTCGACGAGTTCCTGAAGGACGCGATCGAGGTCGACGTCGATTGCGTGTCCGACGGCAAGCGCGCCGTCATCGGCGGCGTCATGCAGCACATCGAGGAGGCTGGCGTTCACTCCGGCGACTCGTCGAGCGTGCTCCCGCCTCACTCGCTCTCGCCGGAGCTCGTGCTCTCGATCGAGGAGCAGACGCGGATGCTCGCCCTCGAGCTCGGCGTCGTGGGCCTGATGAACGTGCAGTTCGCGGTGAAGGGCGGCGAGGTCTACATCCTCGAGGTCAACCCGCGCGCGAGCCGCACGGTGCCGTTCGTCTCCAAGGCGACGGGCCGCCCGCTCGCGAAGATCGCCGCGAAGGTGATGGCCGGCAAGACGCTCGACGAGCTCGGCGTGCTCGACATGGAGGTGCCGCGCCACGTGGCGGTGAAGCAGAGCGTCTTCCCGTTCACGAAGTTCCCCGGCGTCGACACCATCCTCGGCCCCGAGATGCGCTCGACGGGCGAGGTGATGGGCGTCGCCGACACCTTCGCGCGCGCGTTCCACAAGAGCATGCTCGCCGCGGGGCTCGACGTGCCCATCCTCGACCGCGCCGGCGCCGGCGGGACGACGAGGCGACGCGTCTTCATCAGCGTGAAGGACGACGACAAGCCCGTCGCGTGCATCATCGCGCGACGGCTCCGCGCCGCCGGCTACGAGATCCTCGCGACCAAGGGCACGGCCACCGCGATCGCGCGGGCGCGCATCCCGGTCGAGACGATCAACAAGGTCCTCGAGGGAGGGCCCCACGTCGTCGACGCGATCCGCAGCGGGACGATCGCGATGGTCGTCAACACGACGATGGGCGCGCGGGAGGTGCGAGACAGCTACTCGCTCCGCCGGCAGACGCTCCTCATGAACATCCCTTACTTCACGACCATCCCCGCGGCGCTCGCCGTGTGCGACGCGATCGAGTCCGCGCGCGGGGAGGGGAGCGTGCGCGTCCGCTCTCTCCAGGAGTGGGGCGCGCCGGGCTGAGCGCGCTCGGCGGCGGATGGAGAAGCGGGCCTCGCGCCATGCGCCTGCCCGCGATCAGAAGACGCGCCGGACGCCGGCGTTCGTGACCTCGAACGAGCTCTCCACGAGGCGACGCATGACGTCCGCGCTCTGGGTCCAGACGCCGGCCGGCGCCTCGAGGACGGCCGCGAAGCCGCGGTCGTCCGCGTTGGGGGACGCGGGCCGGAGGCGGACGACATCGACTCCCTCGCGCTCCGCGGCTGCGAGGTAATGGGCCTTCGGGCCGACGCCGTCGGGGAGCACCACGGCGATGCGCTCGCCCGCAGCGAGCTTCGCCTTCTCGGCGCGGACCTGGACGCTGAAGAACGCGTCCACCGCCTCCTTCGAGACCGAGCTGCCGCCGGCGAACGACAGCTGGATGCCCATGGCCTTGCGCTTGGTCACGTTCTTCCACCGCCGGAAGGTCTGGCCGAGGACGGCCTCCGTCGCGCCCCCGAGCTGCGTGACGAGGTGGTTTCCGGTGCCCGGCGCCGGCGCGAGGCTCTTGGTCGCCCGCGTGAGGTCCTCGGCGAGCGCCGCCGAGCGGGTCGCGACGACCTCGGCTTCGACGCCGGCCGCAGCCACCGGGGTCTTCGTCGCGGAGCTGGCGAGGGCGTCGGCGATCCTGCGGAGGATGTTGGCCGTCATGATCGCCAGGCCCTGGGGGCGGAGCGATGCGCCGCCGAGCGCAGGCTCGGGCGTATCGATCGCGTCGAGCACCTCGGCGGCGTCGTGCTTGGTCGCCTCGTCAGCTACGAGGGCCTTGGCGGTGATGGTGTCTCCGCGTGCCCGGAGCAGCGCGATGCCTTCGTCGGTCAGGATCACGAGCCCGCTCGGATGAGTGCAGAGGGTCGCGTCCCCGAGCGTCTCCACGCAGCCTTGCAGGCCTTCGCCGCGAAGCGCCTTCGCCTCGGCTTCGGAGATCGAACCGTCCAGCACCGTCGCCGCCCCGGCGCTCTCGTCGACGTCATCGCCGGACGGAGCCGCGCAGCCCACGGTGGTGAGCAAGGCAGCCAGCGTGGCGCTCGTGAGGAAGCGGACGAGGGAAGCAGCGCGCATGACCGACGGGATGCAGTCGACGTGCCGCGCAGCCTTGGGCCCTGAATTCTCGCGATCACGTGCGCCCTCCGTGTCCGCCGCGAGCCCCTCTCCTTCCCAGAACGTGAAGTCGCCCCCGGAACGGGAAGTCTCGCGGGCAGGGTCCCTGGGCGTTCGAACGCTGACGGAGCGCGTCCGCGTCAGCGGCGGACGAAGAAGCGGACGCCCGTGACGTCCTCGCGCCAGAAGATCTCCTCGTAGGAGTTCTCCCGGAGCCAGCCGTACTCCTTGACGTACGGGTAGCTCGGCGCGTCGACGAGGTACGAGGCGGCTCCCGTGGTCGCGTCGAAGCGCACGGGCATCTCGTCGGGGGCGTCCTCGTCGTTCGAGCACGTGGTCCCGGCGGTGATCGCGCCGGCCGTCGCGTCGAGCACGCGGAGCGGGGTCTCCTGTCCCTGCACCTGGTGAATCGACGTCTGGGCGACGTGGGCGACGCCGCCTGCGCCGAGGACGTAGAGCGACGAGGCGACCGGGGCGGCGCGCTCGGTGGTGAAGGCGACGTCGCCGGTGATCGTGTCGATGCGGACGGACGCGAGCCGGCCGGCCGCGCGGACGATGGGCAAGTCCGGAGCGTCCGAGCGACGGAGCGTCTCGCCGTCCGCGTAGTAGACGGTGCCGTTCGCGTGGACGTCGAAGATCGCGGGCGTGCCGAGGGGCGCGCCGGGCCCGACCAGGGCGAGGCCGCTCGACGACACGCGCCAGACGCTCGACGGCTCGACGAGGAAGAGGCCGGCGCCGTTCCGGTGGAGGACGGCGCCACTTGCGTCCTCGCGGAGCGTCGTGATGCCGGCGCCCGTGACGCGGACGAGCGCGCGGTCACGCAGGCCGTAGAGCGCGGCGCCGGACGCGACGAGCGAGCGGAGGCCTCCGAGGTCGCTCGCGAGCGGCACGACCTCCGCGACCGCCCCGGTCACGGCGTCGACCGTCACGATGCCGAAGAGGGGCTGCATACCTGCGGGACGGAAGGTCTCGATGAAGACCGCGTCGCCGAGGACGCCGATGATCCGGTTGAAGTGGTGCTCGCCGAGCAGCGCGCCGCCGGCGAGGCGTCGCGAGCCGCCCGAGGCCGTCTCCCACGCGCTCTGCTCGTCCAACGCGCTCGGGATGTCGCTGCCGATGCCGAGCTCGCAGCGCCTGCCCTGGGCAAACGTCGTGCGGGGAACGTTCGTCTTCGCGGGCGCGGCCGGATCGATCACGAACGTCGCGCCCGGCACCGGGAGGGCCGGCGTCGGCGGGGCGGGCCGATCGGAGGCGGCGCCCGGCGTCGCGCCGTCCGCACCCGGACGCCCTTCGGCGCCGCCCGAGCCGCTCGGACCGGACGCTTCGGTGTCGACGACGGCGCCGCCGCAGGCGACGAGGAGCGAGAGCGCAAGACAGGGAAGAAGACGAGACGTCATGGTGGTTCGACCTCCAGCCCGTGGACGTCGGGCGAGGGGCACCTTGCGGCGATCTCACCGCAGGAACAATCTTGATGATCCGCGCGGTACTGTATCGATAGCGCTTACAACGCTCAGTACACGCAGCGGGCGCCGAGCGCGTAGTAGCCGTTCGGGACGTCGGTGCGGTCGTTCGGCGACCGCCAGTCCCCTCCGTTGTTCATCGTCCCTTCGTGGTTCTCGAAGGAGTAGTTCCACGCGAACCCGTACTCCACGTCCCCCGTCCACTCGAGCGTGTTGCCGGCGATCTCGACCTTGTTCTTGTTCCAGCCCTGCCAGAAGCGCCCAGGCGGGGAGAGCCACCACGTGATGCGCTTCGATGCCGGCTCGGCGCCCGGGAAGCCGTACGTGAAGCGGTGGTTCAGTCGCGCGTCCGGCACCGTCGGCGAGTACGGGGCGGTGAACGGGCTCCCGGCATAGAGCCACGGGTGCGTCGTCACGTTCCCGTTCGTGAACACGTTGCGGAGCTCGGCTTGTGTCGCCATCCGCCCGCCGTCCCAGTGGCAGAACGCGCGGACCATGTGCCAGCCGACGCAGTTGAGGGCCTTCGTGTCGAGGACGGCCTGCGAGAAGACCTGCTGCGCCGTGTTCGTCGAGACCCAGTACGTGTGGCCGTTGAAGTTCGCGTAGCCGCACGAGCGCTTCGAGTGTGGGGCCTCCGTGGTCGTGTTCGGATCGTTCGGTGCGCCGTTCCAGTACGGTCCGAGCATCGTCTCGGCCTCCGCCACGTTGCTCGGCACGAGCGCATCCCACGCGGCGCTCCACCCCGGCGGCCTCGTCGCCGCATTCTGCACGAAGCTCCGCACGTTGCCGCCGAGACGCTCCACGAACGCGCGCATGCGGCCGGCGGTGATGGAGAAGCGGTTGACGCGCCTCTGCGAGCCGTCGATCGGCGCCGTCTCGCAGCAGCTCTCGAGCGCCACGGGGACGCCGCCGAAGTCGCGGTCGTCCCGTCCGCAGGTGAAGCCGCCCTCGTTCTTCACGCAGCTCTTGAAGGGCACGCAGCGCCCGGCCTTCGGCCCGCTCACGCCGCACGCGCTCGAGGCGCAGTCGCCGTGGACGGCGCACGTCTGGTCCAGCGCGCACGCGGGGGCGTTCGTCGGGGCGCCGCCGCCGCAGTCGACGTCGGTCTCGGTGCCGTTCTTGATGGCGTCGCCGCTCGTCGGCACGTCGCACGTGCCGGCCGAGCACGCGACCGCGTCGCAGTCTGCGGACTCGGTGCATGCCTCGCCCGTCGCGCAACGGCGCGCGTTGGTCGGGGCGCCGCCGCCGCAGTCGACGTCGGTCTCGGTGCCGTTCTTCTCGCCGTCGGACGCCGTCGGCTGGCACGTGCCCGACTCGCAGAGCTCGCCCCTGCAGTCGGCGCCGACGACGCACGCCTTTCCGGTGGCGCACCGCGCGGCACCCTCGGGGGGGCCGCCGCAGTCGACGTCCGTTTCCCCGCCGTTCTTCTGACCGTCGACGGCGGTGGCCGGGAGACAGACCCGGTCGATGCAGAGGCTCGTCTGGCAGTCGACCGGGTCCTTGCAGCGCTCGCCGTTCGCACACGGCGGCGTCGCGCAGCGCTCGGGGTTCGGCAGCGCCACCGCCGCGGTGCCGCCGTCCCCCACCGCGTCGGTGGGCGCGACCTCGTCGTCCTCCTGCGAACAGGCCGCCGACAGAGCGGCGGCGGTCACGACGAGACCGAGGACGCGGACGAGGCGATGCATCAGCCTCCCAGTCTAGCTCAGGCGGCCGCATGCGAAAGGACGCCGCGGCGACGAGATCGTCTGCCCCCTCACTTCACGCTGGTCATGATCGCCATGCGGCTCAACGTCATGTCCGTCCCGGCCTGGCAGTCCGGCTTCGTACGGTCCGGGTTGCTCCAGCCGCCACTGATGTCGCGTGCCTGGTAGGTCACGCGCGGACGACCGTCCTTCGTGAGCGCCAAGGACGGGCCGTGGAGGAACCACGCCCCGACGTTGCAGTTCGGCCAGAGGAAGATCTCGTCCTTGGGCAAGTCGCCTCCGAACTCCACCTTCGTCAGATCCCACGGCGCGCCCTCGGCCGCGCAGTTCTGCGCGTCGCAGTGCGCGAGCACGATGTTGTAGTCGAGCGTGTAGGCGAAGCGGGCGTTCCCCGCCGCGTCGAGGGCGAGGTCGAGGCCCGCGCCGAGCCTCTCGTGCTCGCTGACCACCGCGCCGGTCCAGTTGTCCTTCGAGCAGTCCTGGTCGCAGTGGAAATACACGATGGCCTTCTTGTCGTCCTGCTTCGCCAGCATCGCGATGCGCGGCTGGCCCTCCTTCGTGAGGGCCATCGAGATCGTCGCCTTCACCGAGACGGCCTCGACCTCGCTCTCGTACGCCGGGAGAAATCCGATCCCCTTCCAGCCGTCCTCCGTCTCGCAGCCCGACGCGCACTCCATGTAGGCGCCCATCGGCGTGCCGGACGTGTCGTCGCCGAGCGGCATGACCGTCGCGGCGTGCGCGACGCCGTTCGCGTCGATGCGGAGCGTCGTGCCGCGCCCCATCTGCTTGCCGATCTGATGCTGCTTCCAGCTCGCCGGCGAGGCGCAGTCCGCGTCGCACGTCACGTACCACGTGGCGGGCTCCTTCTGACCGACGCCGAGGTACGCCTTGTACGTGTGCATCATGAAGCGCGGGCGGCCCTCTGGATCGAGCGCGAACGCCTCGCCGGTGACCTCTTTGTCGCTCCCGTGGTTCAGGATCTCGCTCGTCGTCCACGAGCCCTCCTCCCCACAGCTCGCGTCGCACGTCGCGTACTGGACCCGCATGTAGCTCGCGAGGAGGACGCGCGGCTTGCCGTCCGCCGTGAGCGCGATCATCGCGTTGCCCACCGTACCGTCCGTCGGGAAGCGGACGACCTTCACGTCCTTCTCGCCCGCGCAGTCGGCGGCGCACGTCGCGTAGTACGCTCCGCCGCCTGCGTAGGCCGGGTAGACGGCGTGGATCGCGCCGCTCTCGTCGACCTCGACGGAGGGCGCGGTCGTGTTGTCGGCCTCCGCCCCCGTCGGGAGGAAGAACCGGGCCGACGGCACGTAGCCGTTCGCGTCCTTACCTCCGCCCTCCGCGCCGGGCGCGCCGCTCCCCGAGCCCGACGACGTGGTGCACGCCGCGAGGCCGACCTGGAGCGAGAGGACGAGAGCGAGGAGCGAGAGCGACGAGCAAGACGAGCGGGACATGACCTTGGTCTCCTTGGGTTTCGAGAGACGCCGAAGCGTCACCGGGTAGATGCCGGCGACGGGCGCGCTTCATCACCGAAAGCGTCGGGGTCCCCCGAGGGGGTGACACGCCCAAGGTCGTGCTCGTGGAGGCGCAGAAAGACAGGCTTCCTCGCGGCCGGCTGGCCGCGTGTGTGGCCGCCCGTTAGCATCCGCGCGTGAACAGCACGTCACGCCGCCCGTACACGGAGATGCCGTTCGCCCCCGGGGGGGAGGGCTTTCTCGGCCACAACCGGGACTTCCGGGAGGAGCGGCTCGCGATGCTGGATCGCTTCGCCGCGAGCCCCGAGCCCGTCGTGCGCATGCGGCTCCCGATCCCCGGCTTCCAGGCGTTCGTCGTCAACTCGCCCGACACGGTCCAGGAGCTGCTCGTCGAGAAGGCGAAGAGCTTCGACAAGTCGGACATGCTCCGCTTCACGCTCCGCCACCTCGCAGGCGAGGGGCTCTTCACCTCGAACGGCGAGCTCTGGAAGCGGCAGCGGCGGCTCATGGCGCCGCTCTTCGCGCCGAAGGCGCTCGACAAGTACGCGGAGGCGATGATCGCGTCGTCCCGGCGGGTCGCGGCGCGCTGGGCCGACGGCCAGACGCTGTCGCTCCTCCACGAGACGACGACGCTCACGATGAGCATCGCGGGAAAGACGCTGTTCGACGCCGACACGTTCGGCGAGGCCGACGAGATCGGCCGCGCCCTCACTGTCGCCCTCGAGTGGACGGCCTGGTCGGCAGGCCGGCCGCTCGCGATGAGCCACCTCATGGGCCGCCGCGTCCTTCGGGGCCTCGCGCCTCGCGCGCCGGGGTGGGCGAGAAAGCCCCTCGCCGACGTCATCGACCGGCTCCAGGGCCCGATCGTCCTCTTCGGCGAGCGCGGGCGAGCGCTCGCGGAGGCGATCGAGCTCCTCGACGCGCGCGTGCAGCGCATGATCGACGACCGTCGGGCGGCCCTCGCCCGCGGTGAGGCCAAGGAGGACCTCCTCTCGCGGCTCCTCGACGCGCGCGACGAGGACGACGGTGCCACGATGAGCGATCGACAGGTCCGCGACGAGATCCTCACCCTCTTCGTCGCCGGTCACGAGACGACGGCGACCGGGCTCGCGTGGACGATCTACTCGCTCTGCAAGAACCCCGAGGTCTACGCCGCGGTCCAGCGCGAGGTCGACGCGCTCGAGCACGACGCCACCACGAAGGACCTCGGGCGCCTCGAGCTCTGTGCGCGCGTCTTCAAGGAGGCGCTTCGCCTCTACCCGCCCGTGTACATCGTCGGGCGCGACGCGCAGGAGCCCGTCACGCTCGGCGGGTACGAGATCCCCCCGTACTCGCAGGTCGCGTACAGCGCGTGGGCGCTGCATCGCTCTCCGTACCACTGGCCCGACCCGCTCCGCTTCGATCCCGACCGCTTTTTGCCCGAGCGCGAGGCGAAGCGTCATCGCTACGCGTGGGTCCCCTTCGGCGCGGGGCCGCGCGTGTGCATCGGCAACCACTTCGCCATCATGGAGGCGCAGCTCGCGCTGGCGTACATGCTCCGGCGCGCGCGCTTCGACCTCCTCGGGGACGAAGAGCCGGACCCGTCGGCGGCGACCCTGCGGCCACGGCACGGGGTCCAGGTGAAGGTTCGGCTGCGCGACGCGCTGCGGGCGAAGGTGGCCTGAGGTCCGGTCTCAGCCGTCGAGCGCTCGCCTTCCGCTCCCTTCACGCGGTCGAGCCGTCGTCGCGCGTCTTCCGCTTCAGGTCGAGGGGGACGACCACGTAGCGCCGTCCGTTCGGGTGCGGCTGGGGAAGTCGACCCGCATCGATGTTGATCTGCACGCTCGGGTAGAGGAGGCGAGGAGCCGCGAGCGTCGCGTCTCGCTCGCTGCGCTTCCGGACGAACTCCTCGCGGCTCGTCGACGCGCGCAGCTGGATGTTCGCCTCCTTCGACGCGCCGATCGTGGTCTCGTAGCGGAGCGCGCGGTCACCCGGCTGGTAGTCGTGTCCGACGAACACCCGCGTCGCGTCGGGAAGCGCGTAGAGGCGCTCGTGGATCGAGGTGTAGAGGGCGTCGGCGCTGCCGCTCGGGAAGTCGCAGCGACCCGTCCCGTAGTCCTCGATGAACAGCGCATCTCCGGTGAAGATCGCATCCCCGATCTTGTAGGTCACACATGCAGGCGTGTGCCCGGGAGTGGCGAGGACCTCGATGGCGAGGGTTCCCGCCGACACCTTCGCGCCGTCCTCGAACAGTTGGTCGAACTGACTCCCGTCGACGGCGAACGAAGGCGCCAGGTCGAAGACGTCCCTGAAGACGTTCTGCACGTCACGGATGCGCGCGCCGATCCCGACCTTGGCATCGAAGCGACGCTTCAGGTACTGGCTGCCGCTCAGGTGGTCGGCGTGCGCGTGGGTCTCGAGGACGTAGTGAAGACGAAGCCGCTCCCTCTCGAGGAAGGTCGCGACGGCCTCGACGGACTTGGTCGACGTCGTCGACGAGAGCGGGTCGTAGTCGAGCACGGGATCGATCACGACGGCGTCGCGACTCGCCGGATCGTAGACGGCATACGTGAGCGTGAACGTGTCCGGGTCGTAGAAGGTTTCGATCTTCATGGCGCATCTCCTCGTTCGAGTGGAGCCATCCGCGGGCGATTTGGGTTCGCTCCGAACCCTTCGTCCCTGCTGGTGGCTCCCACCCAGGCGAGGCCGAAAGGGGAAGGGAAAGCGATGGACGACGTACGAGAGAAGGGGGGGACGTCCTCCAAACCCGTCCTCGAGCTCCTCGAGCGAATGGACGCACGGCTCGAGCGTCTCGAGACGGCGGCGATGCGGCTCGAGTCGCTCGAACGCTCTCTGCCCTCGGCGCTCGCCGCGGCGACGGACACCGTCGACACGCTCGTCGATCGCCTCCGAGAGCGCGGCGTCGATGTCGACGAGCGCCTCCACATCGTCCTGGAAGTGGCCGAGCGACTGACGTCGCCCGAGGCGCTCACGGCGCTCACGACGCTCCTCGACAAGCTCCCCCTCGTCCAGCATCTGCTGGAGTCCGGAATCGTCGACGCGTCATCCATCGACGTGGTGGGACGCGCTGGAGCCGCGCTCGCGGAAGCGCGCGTCGAGCGGACGCCGCAGGTCGGCCTCTGGGGCGCGGCGCGGGCGATGTCGGACGACGACGTGAAGCGAGCGGTCGGGTTCCTCCTCCGCGTGGCCCAGCTCTTCGGCCGCTCGCTCGACGACGCATCGGTGAAGGCGCTGCCGCCGGGAGAACGATCATGAGCGAGCATCATTCCGTTCTCGTGCTCGGTGGAGGGACGGGAGGGCTCTCCGTCGCGGCCCGCCTCCAGAGCTCGTTCGCCGCGCCCGACGTCGCGCTCGTGGAGCCTTCCGAGACGCACTACTACCAGCCGCTCTGGACGCTCGTCGGCGGCGGCGTGTTCGACAAGGAGGTCACCGCGCGTCCCGAGGCGGACTACATCCCGGACGGCGTGACCTGGATTCGCGATCGCGTCGTGAAGCTCGAGCCCCGCGAGAGCGCCGTCGTCACGGCGGGTGGTCGTCGCGTGACGTACGACCAGCTCGTCGTCGCGCTCGGCATCCAGCTCGATTGGCACAAGATCCGCGGTCTCGAAGGACACCTCGGCAAAGGCGGCATCGTCAGCAACTACGCCTACGATCTCGTCGACAGCACGTGGGAGGCCCTGCGTACCTTCGACGGCGGAAACGCGGTCTTCACGTTCCCGTCGACGCCCGTGAAGTGTGCGGGGGCGCCACAGAAGATCATGTACCTCGCGGACGAGCACCTCCGGAAGCGCGGGGTCCGCGACCGCTCGCGCGTGATCTTCGCCTCTGCCGGAGCGGGCATCTTCGGCGTGAAGCACTACGCCAAGTCCCTCGAGGCGATCGTCCGCCGGAAGGGGATCGAGACCTTCTACAAGCACGACCTCGTCGAGGTGAGGCCTTCGTCGAAGGAGGCCGTCTTCCGGAGGACCGACGGAGGGACGGAGGTGACCTTCTCCTACGACCTCTTGCACGTCGTTCCGCCGCAGAGCGCTCCCGACGTGATCAAGCAGAGCGAGCTCGCGAACGAAGCGGGTTGGGTCGACGTGCACAAGCACACGCTCCAGCACGTGCGCTTTCCGAACGTCTTCTCGCTCGGAGACGCGAGCAGCCTCCCGACGTCACGAACGGGCGCAGCGATCCGGAAGCAGGCTCCCGTGCTCGTGGAGAACCTCCTCGCGACGCGCGCGGGCGAGCCGCCCCGGGCCCAGTACGACGGGTACGCCTCCTGCCCCCTCGTGACGGGGTACGGGAAGCTCATCCTCGCGGAGTTCGACTACGACGGCCGACCGGCCGAGTCGTTCCCGTTCGACCAATCGCGGGAGCGCTACAGCATGTACGCGCTCAAAGCCTACGGCCTGCCCGAGATGTACTGGAACGGCATGTTGCGCGGGAGGATGTGACGGGGTCGCGCGCTCCGGGGCCTCCCGAGCGGGCCTGAGGCCCGGCCTCAGCGGAAGCTCATCCGCATGCGCCGTTCCTCGAGCTCGTCGAGCGACGTCGCCGCCTCGTCGAGCGGCTCGACGGCCGCGATGCGCACGCGGTCGTGGACGAGCTCGTCCCGGATCGCCGCCGCCGCCGCGTGGATCCGGACGCGCGCCTTCGCGTCCTCGACGTGCCGGAGGACGCGCGCCGCCGCGGTCCGCAGGTCGGCGTCGGCATCCGGATCCTCGAGCACGAGCCACAGGTCCTCGGCGTCGAGGGACTGGCCCCGATAGCCAGGGCCGGTCGCGAGCGTCTGCCCGATCACGTCGAGGCGCGCGAGCCAGTCGCGCGTCGCCTCGCGGCCGCGGCGCAACGTCTCGACGCGCCCGGCGACCTCCTCCTTCGTTCGGCCGAAGCCTCGCGCGCGGAGGGCGGCGCCGTCGAGCTGGGCGCGGAGGATCGCGAGGTCCGCGTCGCCGAGGCCCGAGCCGCCGTGCGAGCGCCCCACGGGGACCTCGACCGTGCGCCAGGGCTCGGGGACCTTGAAGACGAGAAGGCCCCCTTCGTGGACGAACCCGTCGTAGTACGCGTACGGGAGGAGGAAGGGGCCTCGGACGCCGATCAGGCGGATGCCCGTCGGGAGCATCTCGATGTTCGGATACGTCGTCCGCTGCGCGCCGACGGCGGAGAGGAGGAGCCCGATCGGGATCGCGAAGAACGCGAACATCGAGGCGAGGATCTTGACGAGGATGCCGCCGTCGCCGCCGAAGGCGAAGGCCGCGAGCACGAGGACCGTCGCGACCACGCTCACGAGGCGCCCGTTCTGCGCGCTCTTCTGCGCCGCGGTCGCGGTCGTCCACCACGCGAGCGCGCCGTGTCCGCAGTGTCCGATCCCGAGCGCGAGACGGAGGCGGTCGACGTCGGCCTCCGTCGGGACGACGATCGTCGTCGGCGCGTCGCGCCAGGCTCGCGCGAGCGAGAGGGCGAAGCCGCCCTCCGTCCGCGCCGTGCTCGCCCCCGTCACCTCCTTCGCGTGGATGACCGGGGAGCGGAAGCGCGTGCCGTGCACCTTCACGCGGCCGGGACCGAGCTCCAGGCGCGCTGGGATGGGCGCGCTCTGCCGCACGGAGAGGAGCGCCATCGTCGACGACGCGATCACGGAGAGGGCGAGCAGGGTCCAGGTGTAGGAGCCGGCGAAGCCTCCGAAGAGCGCGAGCGCGAGCAGGACGGCGGCGGGGACCTGCAAGAGGGCGCGGATCCAGCGAGGCCCCTGAGGATCGCTGAAGGTCGCCTGCATCCCGCCCTTCACGATAGCGGAGGAATCGCCCGGCTGCCGAAGACGTTCCCGTCGGGTACACTCCACCGCCGCGATGCCGAGCCCCACGAAGTACCCGCTCGAGCCCCTGCTCGCCCATCGCGAGCGGCTCGTCGAGGACGCCGAGGCCGCGATGGCGCGCGCCATCGCGGCCCGCGAGGCGGAGGAGCGCGCGGAGACTACGGCGATCGAGGTCCGGACGAAGGCGCGCGACGCGGCGAGCGCGGTGAGGGCCGAGGAGTCCGCCCGCATCGCACGCGGCGAGGCGCGCGCGGTGGATCTCGCGCGCGTCGAGGCCTGGGAGCGCTCCGAAGCGGGCCGCCAGCTCGAGCTCGACCGTCGCGTGGAGGACTGCGGATCGCGAGTCCGCGCGGCGCGGGAGGGCGAGGCCCGTGCCCGCGCCGAGCTCGCGGCGAAGATGGCGGACCGCGACGTGGTCGCGAAGGACGAGGTGAAGTTCGACGACGCGCGGAAGCGGGCCGCAGAGGCGCGTGAGGAAGAGGACGCGGCCGAGGCGTTCGGAGGTCGGTCGCGATGAAGAGGGCTCGTTCGACCACGGCGCTCGGCGTCTTCGCCGTCCTCGCGATCGGCTGCCGGGGCGGCAGCAACGTGACCCCGTCGGCGGTCACCTCGGCGAAGGCCGCGGAGAGCAAGCGCTCCGAGGCTCCCCACGTCGCGCCTCGCCTCGCCGTGCGCGTGCTCCTCGACGATCCGAGGCTCGCCGCGGCCCGCGAGCTCGAGCGCGCCAAGGACTGGGCAGGTGCCGCGCGTGCGATCCACGACGCGCGCCCCGCGGAGCTGCCGACGAGCGAGGCGTGCGCGTGGGATCACCTCGAAGGGCGCATGCTCGCGGCCGCCAGTCTGCCGGAAGCCGCGGCGGCCTTCGACCGCGCGAGCGCGCTGGCCTGTCCGATCGCGCCGTGGTCGAAGCTCCGGGCGGCCCAGGCGCTCGGGCGCGCGGGGAACGCGGAGGAGGCGCTCGTCCGCGTCCGCGCGATCCCGGAGGACGTGACCGCCGCGCGGGACGAGGCGCAGCTCCTGCTCGCGGAGGCGCTCGGCGCGAAGAACGACCGCGCCGCCGCCCTGCCGATCTGGCGGAGCTGGCTCCAGGCGAACCCGCACGGGTCGCGGTGGGTCGACACCGCCGTCCGCATCGCGACCGCCTGGCTCGACGGCGCGGACGGTGCGCCCGAGGCGCACGCGCGTGAGGCATACGACCTCGCCACGCGCGTCGTCGTCGAAGCCCCGAAGGTGGCCGAGGCGGTCGGGGCGCCGGCGGCGCGAGCGCGGGCCGTCGCGCTCCTCCGCGCGAAGGACGCTTCGGTGAGCGACGCGCTCTCCGAGCTCGAGCGCGCGAAGCAGGCCCAGGGCTGGCTCGACGCGAACGAGCCGCTCCGCGCGTGGGACCTCGCCTCCCAGGTGCTGTCGGGGGCTCTCGGCAAGCCCGGGCCGGCGGCCTGCAAGGCGGCGATGGTGCGCGCCAACGCTTTCGCGAAGGTGAAGAAGACAGGCGAGCCGTGGTCCGAGGCCGTCCTGGCCTGTGAGAAGGACGATCAACTCGCGCAAGCGCTCTTCTCGGGCGGCAAGGCGCGTGCGTCGAAGGATCCGCGGAGAGCGATGGCGTGGTTCGCGCGCCTCGAGCAGTCGTTCCCCACCCATCGCCTCGCCGACGACGCACGCCTCAAGGGCGCGCTCCTCCTCCTCGGCAGCGGCGAGGAGGACGCGGACGCGCGCGCGGAGGAGATGCTCCGCACGCTCCCGGACGTGTACCCCGCGGGGGACATGCGCGCGGAGTCCCTCTTCCGGGCGGCGCTCGAGCGGATGAAGCGCGGGGACTGGGAGGGGGCGCGCCCTTCGCTCGAGCGCATCCTCACGCTCGCGCCCGACGACCGTCACTGGGCTTCGGCGGGTCGCGCGAGCTACTTCCTCGCGCGCGCGGACCAGAGAGCGGGCAACAAGGACGCGGCGCGCGCGCGCTTCGCGGAGATCGTGCAGAAGCACCCGCTCGCCTTCTACATGCTCCTCTCGCACGCGCGGCTCGCCGAGACGTCTGCGCCGTTCGCGAAGAAGACCCTCGAAGAGGCGATCCAGAGGGACGGAGCCGGAGGCGACTCGGCGAAGAGGCCCTCGCCCGCCGTGCTGGCTTCCCCGGCCATCGCGCGGGCGGTGCGCCTCCTCGAGGTCTCGGAGGTCGACGCGGCCAAGCGCGAGATCTCCGCGTCGGGGGCGCTCGCCGACGGCGCGGACCCAGACGTCGCGCCCGAGATCGGCGCCCTCTACAACCAGGCTGGCTTGTTCGATCTCGGGCACGCCTTCTCGCGGCGCACGCACGAGATGTTCACCCACTACCCCGAGGGGCGATGGCGCCTCGCGTGGGAGACGGCGTACCCGCGCGCCTTCCAGCCGCTCGTCACCAAGGCGTGTGAGACCCGCGGCCTTCCCACGCCGATCGCATGGGCGATCATGCGGGAGGAGTCGAGCTTCTTCGCGGAGGCGAAGAGCCCGTCGAACGCGTACGGCCTCATGCAGCTCATCATGTCGACCGCGCAGCTCGTCGCGAAGGAGACGGGGATCGCCGTGGACGAGGCCCAGCTGAAGCGCCCCGAGGTGTCGATCGAGCTCGGGGTGAAGCTGCTCGCGTCGCTCCGCGCGCGCCACAAGCATCCCGCCCTCGCCATCGGCGCGTACAACGGCGGCTCGGGCGCGGTCGACCGGTGGGTCTCGGCTCGTGGGAACGAGGAGCTCGATCTCTTCGTGGAGCTCGTCCCCTACGAGGAGACGCGAAACTACATCAAGCGCGTGCTCTCGACGCAGGCGGCGTACGCCTGGCTGTACGAGCCGACGCACCTCGCCGAGCCGCTCGGGCTGCCGCTCGGGTTCCGGCGTTGACCGAGCTCGTCGTCGTCCCCTCGGAGAGACACGTCGAGCGGCTCGCACGGCAAGGGATACGCGCGGAGACGAGGGCGTCCGTGCGGTCGCGGCTCGCAGTCGGGCTCCTGCCCGACGTCGCGTTCGCCGACGAGCGAAGAACGCGCCTCGCCCTGACGCTCGCGCTCGCGACGGCTCCCGCGGACGCCCCTCCACCTTCGCCCGAGCCTGCTCCGCGTGCGCGCGCGCGGGGGAAGGGGAAGGAGCCCGCCCCGCAGCTGGATCTCTTCGCGGCGGCCGCAGCCGCCGGGGTGACGGACGACCCGCTGCTCGCTGCGCTCCGGGCTGGGGGCGGAGCGTCATGGGTCCGCACGGTGGACGCGCTCGATCGCGCGCTCGGCGATCTCCGAGGCCGCGGCGCCGACGCCGCGCTCCTCGAGGTGGTGGCGACGCGCGGCCACGGGGTCGTCGCGTCGCGCGCCCGCGTCCTCGCGCTCGCGATGCGGGCGCTCGACGCGCGCCTCGCCGAGGCCTCCTTCCGGGATGCGCGGACTGCCCCCTGGCTCCTCGCCTCTGCCCTCGCCGAGCGCGCGCGGTCGGGAGACGTCGCGGAGCTCGTCGAGCTCCTCGGCGCGAACCGCGTGAGATCTCGCTGGGTCCTCGTGTGGGAGCCCGCGGACCTCGCGTGGTTCCGCGCTCTCGACGACGCGCTCGCTGGAGCGCGAGGGGATGCGCGCATCGTGCTCCCCGCGGTGGATCGTCCGCTCGAGGGGACACGCGATCGAGACGCCTTCGAGGTCCTCGCCGACGACGTCGCGCGGGCCCTGGACGCGGCGCCGGAGCCCGAGCTCGTCCCCGCCGTCCTCGGCGACGTGACGGGCGGTACCGCTCCTCCGGTCGACCTCTCGCGCGTTCGGCTCGTCTCCGCGTCGGACGCGACGTCGCAGGCGCGCGCCGTCGTCGCCTCCGTGCGGGACGCCTTGATGCGCGGGGTCCCCGTCGAGGCGATCGCCGTCGCCGCTCCGACCCGGGACGAGCGCTCGCTCGTGCCGCTCAGGCGAGCGCTCGAGGACGCAGGGATCGTGGTCTTCGATGCGCGTGGCGCGCCGATGTCCACCTCGCCCGCCGTCGCCGCGGCGCTCGGCGCGCTCGAGGCCGCGGAGACGCTCGATCGCGTGTCGGTCGCTCGGCTCGCAGGGTCGGGCTACATCGCGGCGGAGCGCCTGGCGCCGGAGGGGACCGACCGCCGCGAGGCGAGGCGTGCGCTCGCCCGTGCCGCGCAGCGTCTCGAGCTCTCTCCGACCGCCGAGGGGGGCGACGCAGAGGCTCGCCTCGCGCGGACGGTCTCCGGCGCGTCGGGCTCGCCGCTCGAGGCGTCGCTCGTCGCGTCGCTCGCGGCTCGACTCGCCGCCGCGGCGAAGGCGCGAACGCGCGGCGAACGCGTGCATTGTGCACGTAGCCTCTGGGCCGCGCTCGGGATCGGCCTCCGCGCGGGACGTGGCGGTCTCGCCGCCTTCACGCGCGACGAAGCGCCGCGAGGCGTGTCGCGCGCCGAACGCCTCGCCATCGCGAGGGACACGCGCGCCTGGGAGGCCCTCGCGAGCGCGCTGGACGCGTACGAGTCCGCGGCGCGAACGATGGGGGGGGCCGAGCAGACCGTCTCGTCGGAGGTCTTCCGTCTCGAGCTGAGAGCGCTCCTCGACGAGTCGACCGCGCTTCCCGGGGCCGGCCGCGCGGGCGCCCTCCGGATCGTCCGCCTCGCCGACGCCCCGGGAGATGTCCTCGAGCTGCTGATCGTCGTCGACGTGAACGAGGGCGTGCTCCCGCGCGATCTCGCGGAGGATGCGCTCGTCTCCGATGCGCTCGCCGCGGCCCTCGAGAAGGCGGGGAGGGGCGCCTACCGTCGACGCGACGAAGCCGTCCTCCGCGCGCGCCAGCTCGCTGCCCTCGCGGCGGGCGCCGCGGAGGCCGCGCACGTGGTCCTCGTCTCCACGCGCGAGGACGCCCAGGCGGCGCCCCTCGCGCCGGCGTCCGTCGTCGACTTCCTCGTCCGCGCGGGCGTCTCCGTCGACGCGCCGCCCGGCCCTTCGCTCCCGCGGGCTTCGCGGTCCGCGCGTCTCCGTGCCGAGCGCGAGCGCGTCCGCGAGTCGTTCTTCCTCGATCCCGGCCGTCCTCGCTCCGACCTCGTGGGCGCGCTCCCGCGGCGCCCCGACATCGAGACGCTGCTCGCGCGAGAGACCGGCGGAGAGGCGCGCGCGCTCGCGGTCACGGGCCTCGAGCGCTTCGCGCGATGCGCCTTCCAGGGTTACGCCTACGTCGTCCTCGCCGCGCGCGAGGTCGAGCGACGCGACGAGCTCCCCGACGCGCGCGAGGAGGGGAACCTGGTCCACGAGGCCCTCGCGGCCGCCTTCTCTGCGACGTCGATCGCGTGGAAGGAGCGCCCGCGCCCCGCCGACACGATCCGCGTGCGAGCGCTCGCCGCGGCGGAGGAAGTCCTCGGCCGCGGGGCCGGCCATGCGCCCCTCCGCGCCGTCACGCGCCTCCGCGTCCGCGACGCCGTTCGCGCCGTGATCGACGTGGCGCTCGCGGACGAGACGTGGGATTTCGCGCACGCCGAGCAGACCTTCGGCCCCGCGCGGCGTCGCGCGGCGTCCTCCGCGGCCCAGGCCGGAGACGAGCCCGCGACGTGGCCGCCGCTCGTCCTCGACGACGGAAGGACGCGCGCGACGCTCCGCGGCGGCATCGACCGCGTCGACGTCTCGCATCGCGGAGACGCCGCGCGCGTCGTCGACTACAAGCGGAGCAAGAGCACGGTCACGTCGTCGACCGCCTCGCTCGGCGAGACGGCCCTCCAGATCCCGCTCTACGCTTGCGTGGTCGGTCGTCGGACGAGCCTCCCCACCACCGGCGTGTACCTCCCGACCCAGCCCCGCGACCTCGCCGACGATGCAGGCCCCTCGTCGCGCGCCGGGGCTCGCGCGCGCGATCGGATCGCCGAGCTCGTTCGCCCGGACGCGGGTGGCCTCGCCGCCGTCGAACGCCGCTCGCTCGACTTGCTCGCGCGCGTCCGGGGAGGAGACTTCGTCCCCGTTCCCGCCGACGAGAAGGAGTGCCTCTTCTGCGCGGTGAGCGGCGCGTGTCGCAAGCCGCGCTTCGCGATGACGCCCGTCGACGAAGCCGACGAGGAGGCCGTTCCATGAGCGCGAGCCTCTACGCGATGCCGCGGAACCTCGTGCTCGCTGCGAGCGCGGGGACGGGGAAGACCTTCGCCCTCGTGGGCGTCGTGGTCCACGCGTTCGTGCGGGGGACGGGCGGCAGGCACGAGCCCGTCGACCCTGCGCGTGTCGTCGCGACGACGTTCAGTCGGAAGGCCGCCGCCGAGATCCGTGTGCGCGTGACCTCCGAGCTCGAGCGTCTCGCGGCCGACCCCGCTTCGTCGCCCTATGCGCCCGCGCTCCGCGGTGACGGCGGCGCGGAGCGCGCGCTCGGGGACTCCGTCATCGCGAAGCGAGCTCGTCGGGCCCTCTCCCGCCTCCCTGCCGCGCGCTTCGGCACGCTCCACGGGTTCGCGACGGGCATCGTCCGGTCCTACGCCGTCGAGCTCGGGCTCGGTCCAGGATTCGATCTCGCGACGGAGGCCGACGCCCACGCCCGCGCGGAGGACGCCATCGCGCGGGCGCTGGAACGACGCTTCGCCTCGGAGCCCGAGCACGTCCGCGTCCTCGCGGAGGCCGCGGGCGGCATCGACCGCCTCGTCTTCCAGCTGCGGCGCACCCTCGGGCGGCTCGAAGAGGACGGTCGCGCCGCACGCGCGCTCGTCGTCCCCGAGACGGACCGCGCCGCGGTCGAGGCCTCCGTCCGCGTGCTGCTCGGTCATGCGAAGGACCTCCTGGCCGCGCCGAAGTTCGAGCTCGCGGCGCGCGAGGTGCTCGATGCGCACGCGTCCGGCGACGACGCTCGCTTCGAGGAGGCCGTCGCGGGCCTGTTCGACATCGATGCGAGGGGCAAGAAGACCCCCGAGGTCGAGGCTTTCGGGGTCTACCGACGCGAGCTCCCGGGCGCGCGCAACGAGCTCCGCGGACGCAACCTCGTCCGCGCGTTCCGGGCTAGAGGCACGTTCTCCGTGATCGGCGCCCTCGCGCGCGACGTGCTCGCCGAGGCGGAGGAGGAGATCCGCCGGATCGGACGCCAGCGCGCGCAGCTCGGCTTCGGCGAGATCCTCCGCGCCGCGCGCGAGCTCCTCCTCGAGCGCCCCGACGTCGCCGAGGACGTCTCCTCGGGGATCGAGGCGCTCCTCGTCGACGAGTTCCAGGACACGTCTCGCGTGCAACGCGACCTCCTGCAGCTCCTCTGGGCCGCCCCCGACGCCCGTGAGCGGGGCGTGGTCCCGGGCCTCGGCCGCGTCCGCCCGTCCGGTCTCCTCGTCGTCGGCGATCGGAAGCAGTCCATCTACGGGTTCCGCGGCGCGGACGTCGGCGTCTTCGCGGAGCTCGCCGTCGGCCTCGCGGGCGGTCCGGCCCGCGAGGCGCTCGGGATCCCGCCGGGCGTCGCGTGGGAGCCCGAGCGCCCGCTCGCCGACTTCCGCGCGCTCCGCCACAACCGCCGGAGCGTCGCGCCGATCCTCTCCTTCGCGAACGCCTTCAGCGCCCGCCGCTTCCGACCGGGCGAGCCGCCCCCGGCGGAGCTCTACGAGATCGAGTACGTGGAGGAGACCGAGGACCTCCTCGTTCCGCCGGAGCGCGAGGGGGCGGCAGAGGACGTCTCCGCGCCGCGGACGACGTGGCTCCGCGTCGCGCCGAAGGGCGGCTCGTCGACGCGCCTCGAAGAGGCGCTCGTGATCGCCGAGCGGATCCGAGCGCTGGCTGCGTCCGACGCCGAGGCGCCGGCTTACCGCGACATCGCCGTCCTCGCGACCTCCAACGCCATGCTCGACGCGGTCGCGTTCGCGCTCGCGCAGGCGGACATCCCCTACGTCGTCGCGGGCAAGAGCTTCTTCCGGACGCGGGAGGTGCGCGATCTCGCGGCGATGCTGGGGTTCGTCCTCGACCCCACGGATCGGCTCGCCATGCTCGAGGTCCTCCGTGGCCCGTGGGGGGGCCTCCACGACGAGTCGCTCCTCGGCCTCACGTCGCCTGCCGGCGGTCTCCTGCCGTTGTCGGGCTGGGCGACCGACGCGAACCACGACCTCGTCCGCCCGGAGGACCGAACGACCCTCGGGGAGCTCCGCTCTCTCGTCACGGAGCTCTCTCGGGTGGCGGGGCGCCTCGGACCCGCGACGATCCTCCGAGAGGCCGTGTCCGCCCGCGCGCTCGAGGACGTGCTCGCGCTCCTCCCTCGCGGCGAGCAGCGCGTGGCCAACGTGCGGAAGCTCCTCGCCATCGCCGAGCGTCACGAGGACGCCCGTGCGTTCCGCGGCTGGCTCGACCGCGCGACCGAACAAGAGCTCGCGGAGTCGGAGGCGGCGACGTTCTCGGAGGAGGACGACGCCGTCCGGCTGCTCACCGTCCATGCCAGCAAGGGGCTCGATTTCCCGATCGTCTTCGTCCCCGAGGTCGGCGCTGCGGCCGCCCGCACGGAGAAGGGCGCGGTGCGCGTCGACCTCGGTGCGGGCGACGAGCCGAACATCTTGTGCGTTCGCGTCGTCGATGGGTCCGGAGCGATCCTCGAGCCGCCGTCGTATGCCCGTGCTTACGCCACGATGAAGCGTCGCGAGCGTGCCGAGCGCCAGCGGCTCGCTTACGTCGCGATCACGCGCGCCAAGAACTCGATGTTCATGGTCGGTGGCCGCTCGCGCGAGACGGTGCTCGACCCCGGCGCCTCGAGCCTCGCCGTGCTCGAAGACCTCGCCGGAAGCGACGCCACGCTCGCGGAGGCTCGTCTCTCGGTCGAGGACGTCGTCGTCCCGCAGCCGAAGCCCTCCGCGGGACCGGCGAGGTCCATCGCGGAGGAGGACTGTGACCCTGCGTACGCCGAGCTCCCGCGTCCGAGGGCGACGTGGCGCTCGCTCCCGATCGCGCCCACGGCGCTCGCCGACTTCGCCCACTGCGCGCGTCGCTTCGAGCTCGTGCACCTTCTCGGGTTCCCCGAGCACCAGCGTGTCCGCGCGGAGGAGCCCTCGCGCGCAGCCAGCGAGCGCGCGCAGCTCGACGCACGGACGCAGGGAACGCTGGCTCACGCCGTCCTCGAGCGCGTGCCGGTCGAGAGCTTCGGGGCGCCTTCCGCGGTGGCGATGGCGAGCCGCGCGCTCGCGGCCGAGGGCCTGCCGGGCGAGCACCCTCAGCACGCCGCCATCGTCCAGCGCGTGGCGAAGTTCCTGACCGGACCGTACGCCACCGAGCTCGCCGCGGCGGGAGCCCGCGTCGCCCGTGAGGTGCCGTTCGTCCTCCCCGTCCGCGACGACGAGGGCCGTGAGGTCGTGCTCCGCGGCAACATGGACCTCGTCGTGACGTGGCCGGACGGCTCGGTCGACGTCGTCGACTACAAGAGCGCCCGGGGCGGAGAGTCCGCGCCCTACGCCTTTCAGCTCGATGTCTACGCGCTCGCCGCCCGCGCGCTGCGCGCCGATGCGCCGCGCCTCCGCGCCGGGCTCGTCTTCCTCGGCGGCGCGGCCGGACGGCCGGTGTGGCGCGACCTCCCCGCCGCGGACGCGATCCGTTCGCGGCTCTCCGTGCT
>JALHPN010000002.1 GCA_022842465.1 Polyangiaceae bacterium
TCGCCCGCACGGCGCGTCGCTCTGCACGCGACGCGCGCCCGTGACGCCGACGAGCACGGCCCCGAGCGCGATCGCGCCCGCGAGGATGGCGGTCGCCGGGCGCCTGGCCATGCTCAGCGCGGGCGCTCGGCCTCGACCCGCACCGAGAGCTCCCCGATGCCGTCGATGATCACCGAGAGACGCTGTCCGGCCGCGAGCGGGCTCACGCCCTCGGGCGTCCCGGTCAGGAAGACGTCCCCGGGCTCGAAGGTGAACGATTGGCTCGCGTACGCGAGGAGCGTCGGGACGTCGAACATCATCTGCGAGGTGCGGCCGTCCTGCCTCGTCTCGCCGTCGACGAGGCAGCGCACGCGGACGTCGGCGACGTCGAGCACCGTCTCGACCCACGGCCCGATCGGACAGAACGTGTCCCAGCCCTTCGCGCGGGACCACTGGCCGTCCTTCTTCTGGAGATCTCGCGCGGTGACGTCGCACGCGCACGTGTAGCCGTAGATCGCCGAGCGCGCCTCGTCCGCCGATGCGCGGCGGAGGCGCGCGCCGAGGACGACCGCGAGCTCCGCCTCGTGCTCGACCCGCTCGCTCTCGGGGGGGAGGAGGACGGTCCCGCCGGGGCCGAGCACGGAGGACGGCAGCTTGAAGAAGAGGAGCGGCTCCTTCGGCACCTCGTTGCCGAGCTCCTTCGCGTGCGCCGCGTAGTTGCGTCCGACGCACACGATCTTCGAGGGCGCGACGGGAGCGCGGAGATCTCCCGCGACGAACGAGACGGCCTCCCCGGAGGGCGTCCCGCCCTCGAACGGGGACCGGTCGAAGAGGCGCGCCGTCCCGTCCTCGAGCGCCGCCCACGAGGTCCGCCCTTCCCGCTCGATCCGCCCGACGCGCATGGCGCGGACCATAGCAATCCGGCCGTCCAAGAGACTTGAAATCCTCGGCGGAGGTGCCATGAGGGGGCCGCATGGCACGCTTCTCCTCGCCTACCGCCCTCGTCACCACCCTCGCGCTCCTCGGCCTCGTCGCCGGCTCCGCCGCGTGCGGAAGCTCGGAGGAGCGAGCCGCCTACGATCCGAACCAGCCCGCGCAGATCGACACCGACGGGGACGGGATCCCGGACAGCCCCGATCCGAACGCCCCCGGCGCCACCCCGGCCCCGCAGCCGGGCCGCGTCGGATGCAGCGGGACGTCGTACACGGAGCCGCTGCCGACGACGGCGAGCCTCGCGGGGTTGACGTTCTCCCAGGCGAAGGCCGGCGAGTATCTCCTCTCCGCGCTCGAGAGGCGCTACCCGCTCGGCAAGTGGCTCGTCGACGAGGGCGTCGCGCGTCCGCTCCCCGGCCAGCCCGGGACGTGCCTCGAGCGCTTCCTCTCGGACAAGTCGAGCGCGTCGAGGGTGCTCGCCCAGGCCGGGACGGTGGTGCACGAGTGCGGGCACTTCCTCGACATCGGAAAGTCCGCGGCGCGCTCGGCCGCGTACGTCATCCGGGAGGACCTCGAGCTCTCCTGCAAGAGCGGCGACACGACCAGCCGAGGCGGCAAGACCTTCGCGCGGAGCCTCCTCAAGAGCGACGCGTACTACGCGAAGCGGAAGGCGTGCGGCGGACAGGTCCGCCAGGGCTGTGACATGTACGCGGACATCTACCTGACGGGGAGCGCGACGGACGCGGCGTTCGACAGCGGCGATCAGGGCTTCAACTCGCTCCTCGAGGAGGCCACGCAGTACGTCAACTCGATCGCGACGGGTCTCGCGTTCGCCGATCAACTCCAGAACCAGAGGGTGAGCGAGCGCGACGGCATCCTCACGTTCCTCTGGTACGTCGAGCGCTACCTGAAGATGGCGCGCGAGGAGTACCCCGACGCCTACGCGACGCTGAGCACCGACGCGTGCTGGCGCCAGGCGATCCTCTCGGTGTGGGACCGCGGCTGGTTCTACGTCGAGGCGTCGCGCGGGAAGGACAACCTCGAGATCGACGCTCCTGCCATCGAGGAGCTGGCGAAGGATCCCGCGCTCACCGTGGAGATCGACAAGCTGCGCTCGCTCGAGTGCCAGTGATGGCGCCTCTCCGCCTCGCCTTCTCGCCGGACTCGGACGACATCTTCATGTTCTGGCCGCTGCTCCACGGGAAGGTGGACGCGGAGGGGCTCTCGTTCACGGCGGAGCGCGCCGACACGGAGACGCTGAACCAGCGGGCGGAGAAGGGGGAGGCGGACGTCATCGCCGTCTCGATCGCGCAGTACGCGCGCATCGCCGCCGACTACCTCCTCCTGCCGCACGGCATGAGCGTGGGGCGCGGCTACGGTCCGGTGGTCGTCGCGAAGGAGTCGTGCACGCTCGCGTCACTCGAGGGCAAGCGCATCGGCGTCCCGGGGCTCAGGACGACGGCGTACCTGGTCCTCCGCTCGCTCCTCCCGCGCTTCGAGCCCGTGGTCGTGCCGATCGCGCCGTACGCCGCGGCGTTCGAGGCGCTCCGCGAAGGGCGCATCGATGCGGCGCTCCTCATCCACGAGGGGCGCCTCTTCTTCGAGCGCGAGGGCACAGTGAAGGTGACCGACATCGGGGAGGCTTGGGCGGCCGCGACGGGCGGGCTCCCCCTCCCGCTCGGCGGCAACGCCATCCGGCGCTCGCTCGGTCCGGAGCTCGTCGAGAGGACGTCGCGCGTCTGCCGCGCGTCGATCCGCTGGGCGCTCGAGCACCAGGACGAGGTCGCGAGCGCGCTCCTCGACGCGGAGACGCGGAGCGACATCGGGCTCGATCGCGCGTCGCTCGATCGCTACCTCGCGATGTACGCGAACGGCGACACCCTCGATGCGCCCGCCGACGTGCGGCTGGCGCTCGAGGAGATCTTCACGCGCGGCCACGCGGCGGGCCTCCTGCCGGAGGGCGCGCGCGCGGAGCTCGCGCCCTAGTCAGGGAGGATGGACCTCAGCGAGGCACGCAGGTGACGCGGATCCCCTGCACCTCGACCGTGAACCCCTCACCCGACGGGGTCAGGGAGGAGGTCGGTCCGAGCGGAATCTTGTCGCCGTCTGCGTCCGTGGCGACGCAGTTTCCGTCCGAGGCCGCGAGCGAGATGTTCGAGGACTGCGCGCGGCCCTCGATCGTCGTGGTGCACCGGTACGATCCGCTGCAAGGGACCCCGGTGCCGCCGCCGCTTCCGGTCGTCGGCGAGCCGCCGCCGGTCGTAGTCGAAGGGCGCTCGACGTCGCGCCCCGGCGCCTCGTAGTCGATCGGCGCGCGGCCGCTCGTCCCGGGACGTTCGAGCTCGCCCGCCAGCGGCTCGTAGCCGCTCGGGAGATCGCCCGTGCCGCCGCCCCCGCCCACGCACGCCCACGACGAGGAGGCGACGAGGGCGAGCGCGAGGTACCTCGATCGGGAGCGCATCAGGGGAAATAGTAGAGGGCGGAGATGTTGTTCGTGAAGAGCGCCCACGGGTCGCTCTGCACGGTCGTTCCGATCCCGTTCTGGGACACGGACGCCGAGACCTCGGGCGCGGCGTTGAAGGCGTCGCGGCTCGCGGTCCAGACCTGACGGCGGAAGGCGAGGCCGATCGTCGCCTGCAGCGAGAGCTGCGGGAGGCCGATGAAGCCGAAGTGGATCTCGGCGCCGGCGCGCGCGCCGAGGTCGAGACGCCAGCCGCCGAGGTGCTGATCCGGCTGGTTCGCAGTCTCGATCGTGCGGCTCGTGATGCCGAAGTTGAGCTCCGGGATGACGAGGAACTTGTAGTGCTTCTGGTGGCCGAGGACGAGCGGCACGCCGCCGTGGATCGCCACGCCGAGGCCGGCCGGCGCGGACGTCGTCGTCTCGACGTTGCCGTTCGTGACCGTGGTGCCGCCGAACGTCGTGCCGAAGCCGAGGCCGAGGTCGAGGCCCATCGACTCCTTCAGCCAGTAGCGCATGCCGATGACGGGCGTGCTCAGCGTCCCCTGGCCGGCGCCGTTCGCACCGAGACCGGTCGAGATGGGCAGCTGGTTGATGCCCATGTATCCGATGGCGAACTTCCCGACGACCTTCTCGTGATCGGAGATGTCGTCGCCTTCCTTCACGACCGCCGGAGCGGCCGTGACCGGGCGCGCCGGAGGATCGGGCGGGGTGGTGGCGGTCGTCGCGCTGGTGTCACCGCCGACGGACACCGTGCCCGTGGCGCCGGTCCCGGCAGGCGTGGTCGTCGTCCCCGTCGGGGGTGCGGTGTCCTGCGCGAGCGCAGGGGTTGCCGCGAGCGCGGCTGCAGCGAGCGCCGCGAAGACAAGTCCCTTCCTCATCGTCGTCCTCCTGGAGCGGCGTGAGCCGCCTGAGCGGGGTAGCCGCGTGACCAGGAGGCCACGGGCGTCCCGGAAGGGCCAAATTTCGGGAGGGGGAGCTTCACGCAGCGCGTCAACGGTGCCCGGCGGGTTGCTCCGCCGACGTTCGCCCGTATGCTTCTGCGACCTGCGACCCCCGTGGGCGCAAACTTCGGAGGCTGCATGCGTTTCGTTCGGCTCGTCGCGGGGGCGGCGTTTGGTTCCTTGCTGGCCGCGGCTGGCTGCTCCCAGGATGAGGCGGGTCGCGAGGCGATCGGTGCCGTCGATCAGCCCCTCCAGGTGGGCGATCAGAACATCGACACGACCAACAAGTACGCCTACGCGGTGGGCGTCTGTCTCGGGAACAGCCGCGGCAACTGCCAGGGGATCTGCTCCGGCACCCTCGTCCTCCCGAACCTGGTCATCACCGCGCGCCACTGCGTGAGCGACACGCCGGAGTCCGTCGAGCCGGGCGACACGTTCGGCCCCGCCATGGGCGGTCCCCAGAACTTCTTCGTCACGACGCACTACCGGATGTTCCAGGGCACGACGGGCTGGCACAACGTGAAGCAGGTGCTCGTGCCGACCGAGAACACGGTCTACGGCAACGACATCGCGCTCCTCATCCTCTCGGACCAGGTCTCCGCCGCCGAAGCCAAGCCGGTGATCCCCGGCATCCAGTATCCGATGGGCGATACGCGCTACTCGATCAACTACGGCGCGATCGGGTACGGGAAGAAGTCGCCGACCGACGACCAGAGCTCGGGCATCCGCCGCTTCAAGCTGGACCAGACCCTCCTCTGCGTGCCGGACGATCCGAACCTCGCGTGCCCGGAGGGCGCGCTCATCTCCGAGAAGGAGTTCTACGGCGACGACGGGACCTGCCAGGGCGACAGCGGCTCGGGTGCGTTCGAGAAGTCGACCTTCGACAAGGGCGCGCCGGTCTCGTGGGGGGTCCTCTCGCGCGGACGCGGCACCATCACCGCCTGCAAGGGCTCGGCGTACACGCGCCTCGACGCATGGCGCGACTTCGTGGTGGAGGGCGCGCGCCAGGCCTCGGAAAACTGGACGCTCTACGCGAAGCCCACGCCCGACTGGACCGTCTACGTCCCGCCGGCGCCCAAGGACGCGGGGACGAAGCCGCCCACGACGAAGCCCAGCCCGGGCGCCGAGCTCGGCGCGGCGTGCGAGCTCGACGGCGACTGCACGAGCGGCATCTGCATCGACGCGCCGGACGGCTCGCGCGTCTGCTCGAGCGCATGCGAGGACGGCACCGATCTCGTCTGCCCGGAGACCTTCGTCTGCTCGGACGGGACGTGCCTCTCCGAGTCGCTCGTGACGACGGCGCCCGCGGCCGCCACCCCGACGAAGAGCAACGGCGGCTGCTCCACGACCTCGAGCGGCCCGCTCCCGTCCGGAGGCCTCTCCCTGCTCGCTTCCGTCGGGCTCGCGGTGGCGGCAGCAGCGCGCCGACGCCGTCGCGACACGCCCGCGAGCTGAACGTCCGTCACGTAGCTGGGCCTCGGAGAGGCCTGATTCGCCTCGGCCCGCAACACGTCCGGAGCCCCGTGCATCGGACGGTCAGCGGAGTCGCGGTATGATGGACCTCACGATGGACCTCGACACCGCGACGACCCTGCCCCAGCGGGCCCGGTTCGAGGCGGTGCGTCGTCGCGTCTTCGACGAGATGGCAGGCGTCGCGAGCCGCTGGCGCCTCGCCATGACCGTGCCCTTCCAGGTGCTCGTCATCGGCCTGCTCGCCTCCCGGGGATTCGCCGGGACCCGCTTGACGGTGCAGATCGTCGCCTCCGTGGTCGGCGTCGTCGCGCTGACCTTGAGCGAGAAGCTCCACCACCACCGCAGCGCGGCGATGCTGGGCGTCGCCGCGTTCACGATGCTCGTCTCGGTGTGCAACACGGGGGGCCTGGCGAGCCCGCTCCTCATCAGCTCGGTTCCGCTCTTCATCGGCGTCTCGCTGAACCCGATCCTGCGCCGACGGCGTCTGTTCGTCGCGACGTTCCTCGGCGCGTTCGCCGGCATGGCGTGGCTCTCGCACAGCTTCATGTGCCGGCTGACCGGCCCGCTCGCGCCGACGCCGACGTTCGCGAGCGCCGAGTACGTCACGATCGCCCTCGCGAGCGTCTCCGTCACGCTAATCGCGATCTACCACATCGGCAAGGGCGTCACGCTCGCCTACGAGCGCATCGCCCTCGAGCTCGCGGCACGTCGCGAGGAGCTGTGTGACGAGAACGAGGGCCGCACGCGCGCGCTCGAGGGCATCGCCGCGCGCCTCGCCCACGAGGTGAAGAACCCCCTCGCGGCGATCAAGGGCCTGTCGACGCACGTGGCCCGGAACGCCGAGGACCCGAAGGTGAAGGAGCGCCTCTCCATCGTCGCGGCGGAGGCCGAGCGACTCCAGGAGATCGTCGAGGGCTTCCTCTCCTTCTCGCGCGGGCTCGACGATCTGCAGGTCGGTCCGACCCGCCCGTACGAGATCGCGCGGGAGCTCTCCCTCCTCCTCGAGACCCGTGCGGCCGACGCCGGCGTCTCGCTCGAGGTGCGCGGGAGTCGCGAGCTGACCCTCAACGCGGACAACAAGAAGCTCCGGCAGGCGCTCCTGAACCTCGTCCTCAACGCGATGCAGGCGTCGGTGCGCGGCGCCACGGTGACCCTCGAGGTCGCGAAGAGCTGCGCGGACGGCGCCGCCGTCATCCGCGTCATGGACCGCGGGGCGGGGATGACTCCGGAGATCCTCGACCGGATCCGCAAGCCCTACTTCACGACCAAGGAGAGCGGCACCGGGCTCGGGATCGCCGTCGCGCGCGGCATCATCGAGCAGCACGGCGGCTCGCTGCGGTTCGAGAGCACGAGCGGCCGCGGGACGACGGCGACCGTCGTCCTCCCCGCCTGCGCCGTGACGGCCGGCCTCCGCGCGAAGCTCCCGAACCCCTGCCGCATGGCCGGGAAGCCCGCGAGCGCGCCGGAGACCGGCCTCGGCTCCCCTGCCCTCGCCAGGGCCGACGGCAAGGTCCCGTCCTGAGAGGCCGCGGCCCGCCCGGGCTCGCGTGGTAAGGTCCTGACCTCCATGGCACGCGTCCTGGTCATCGATGACGAATCCTCGATGCGTTACACGCTCGAGGCGGTGCTCGGTGACGCGGGCTTCGAGGTGGAGACCGCCGACGGCGGCGCGGCCGGGATCGCGGCCTTCGAGGCGCGCGGCGCCGACGTCGTCCTGACCGACCTCGCGATGCCCGACGTCGACGGGATGGGCGTCCTCGGGGCGCTCCGGGCGCAGGACCCGAGCGTGCCCGTGCTGATGCTCACCGCGCACGGGTCCGAGCGTGTCGCCGTCGCGGCGATGAAGGCGGGCGCGTTCGACTACCTCCCGAAGCCGTTCGACCCCGACGAGCTCGTGCTGTCGGTCGCGCGGGGCGCGGAGACGCGTCGCCTCCGCCTCGAGAACGCGCGCCTCCGCACGGAGGCCTCGCTCGGCCGCACGATCGTCGCCGAGAGCCCCGCCATCAAGCGCGTCCTCGACGTCGTCACGCGCGTCGCGCCGAAGGACGTCACCGTCCTGCTCACGGGCGAGAGCGGCGTCGGCAAGGACGTCCTCGCCGCCACGGTCCACGCGCACTCGAAGCGGGCGGACAAGCCGCTCGTCCGCTTCAACGCCGCTGCGATCCCGGCGGAGCTCGCGGAGGCGGAGCTCTTCGGGCACACGAAGGGCGCGTTCACCGGCGCGACCGCGGCGCGCGTCGGGTACTTCCACCAGGCCGACAAGGGAACGCTCTTCATCGACGAGATCGGCGAGCTCCCGCTCGCGATCCAGGCGAAGATCCTGCGCGCGCTCCAGTCGGGCGAGGTGCAGCCCGTCGGCGGACGCGCCGAGCACGTCGACGTGCGCGTGGTCGTCGCCACGAACCGGGATCTCGCGGCCGAGGTGAAGGCCGGGCGCTTCCGCGAGGACCTCTACTATCGGCTCAACGTCGTCCCGATCAAGGTGCCGCCCCTCCGCGAGCGCGTCGAGGACATCGAGCCGCTCGTCCACGCCTTCGTGAAGACGTACTCCGAGCGCTACGGCATGGTGCAGGTGACGGTCGAGGCCGGGCTCCTCGAGTCCTTCCGGAGCCACAGCTGGCCCGGCAACGTCCGCGAGCTCGAGAACACGGTCGCGCGCCTCCTCGCGCTGACGGCGGACGACCGCCTCACGCTCGCGCTCTGGCGCTCGCTGTCGGAGGACTCACCGTCGGCCAGCGCGCGGTCGGGCCCGGGCGCGGGCGATCCGGGACCGAGCCATCCCCTGCGCGCGCGCGTCGAAGCGTTCGAGCGCGCGATCATCTCTGCCGAGTTCGGAGCGGCGAGCAAGAACCAGAGCGAGACGGCGCGGCGGCTCGGCGTCTCGCGTCCGGCGCTCATCGAGAAGCTGCACAAGTACGGCCTCCTCGATCGCGGGTGAGCGTGAGAGCGCTCGTCGTCGCCTTCGCCGTCCTCGCCGCGACCGGGTGCTCGCGGAACGAGACGTCCACCGCGAAGGGGACGCGCGTGGTGTCGCTCTCGCCGTCGACGACGGAGGCGATGTTCGCGATCGGGGCGGTCAAGGAGATGGTCGGGCGTTCGCGCTACTGCGATCATCCCCCCGAGGTACTCGCCCTTCCGCAGGTCGGCGGCTACGTGGATCCGAGCTTCGAGGCGATCCTCGCCCTCGCGCCGACGCTCGTCGTGGGGGCGCGAGGGCCGACGGGGACCGCGCTCACGGACAAGCTCGCAGAGCGGAGCATCGCGACGTACTTTCCGAAGGCCGAGTCACTCGCGGAGATCCGTACGATGATCGAAGGGCTCGGCGCGAAGACGGGCCACGTCGAGGGCGCGCGGGCGGTGGTCGCGAAGATGGATGCGCGCGTCGCCGAGGTGGAAGAGAGCGTGAAGGGCCTCCCGAAGGTGCGCGTCCTGCTCGTCTTCGGCGTCGAGCCCCTCAGCGTCGCCGGACCGAAGAGCTTCCCCGACGAGATGATCGCGCGCGCGGGCGGCGCGAACGTCGTGACCGAGGGCGGCGCCTACCCGATGCTGGGCTTCGAGCGTGTCCTCGCCCTCGACCCCGACGTCATCGTCGCCGCGATCATGAGCGAGCCCCGCGCCGCCGAGCGCATCGCGAAGGACAAGCCGGGCTGGAGCGGTGTCCGCGCGGTCAAGGAAGGCCACGTCGTGCCGCTCACGGACGAGACGATCCTCCGCCCAGGCCCCCGGATCGGCGAGGGGCTCGCCGCTCTCGCTCGCGCGCTCCATCCGGAGGCGAAGCCTTGAGCGCGAAGGTCCGCGTCGACCAGCTCCTCGTCGCGCGCGAGCTCGCCCCCTCGCGGGCGAGAGCCCAGGCGCTCGTCCTCGCCGGGAAGGTCTTCTCCGGAGAGGTCCGCATCGACAAGCCAGGGACGCTCGTGCTCACAGATGCGGCGCTGCTCGTCCGCGGGGGTGATCACCCGTACGTCTCACGCGGCGGCGTGAAGCTCGAGGGCGCGCTCGCGAGCTTCGGGGTCGACCCTGCGGGCAAGCGCTGCCTCGACCTCGGCGCCTCCACCGGCGGGTTCACCGACTGCCTCCTCCAGCGCGGAGCCGCGAGCGTCGCGGCCGTCGACGTCGGTTACGGTCAGCTCGCCCACGAGCTCAGGACCGATCCGCGCGTGCTCGTCCTCGAGCGCACGAACGCACGGACGCTCCTGCCCGCGCAGATCGGCGGCCCCGTCGATCTCTGCGTCGTCGACGCGTCGTTCATCGGCCTCGGCAAGCTGCTCCCCGCCGTCGTGACCTGCCTCGCTCCGGGCGGCGAGCTCGTCGCGCTCGTGAAGCCCCAGTTCGAGGTCGGCCGCGACGAGGCGCGGAAAGCGCGAGGCGTGATCCGCGATCCCCAGGTCCGTTCCCGCGCGATCTCGGGCGTCGCCGCGGAGGTGGCCGAGGTCGGGCTCACGGTGCTCGCCACGTGCGACAGCCCGATCGAGGGTCCGAAGGGCAACCTCGAGGCCTTCGTCCACGCGCGGCGGCCCTGCTGAAGGAAACGAGACCCTCGACGCGGCGCCGGTTCGAGGGGAGAGTACCCGCCGCATGACGACGTCCCGAGGAGAGCCGACCGCGCCGCCTGGGCTCGGTCCCATCTTCCTCATCGTCTTCCTCGACATCCTCGGGTTCAGCCTCGTCCTGCCGTTCCTCGCCGAGGAGGCGCGCGCCGTCTTCGGCTCGAGCACGGTGACGGGGACCCTCCTCTCGTCCATCTACTCGCTCATGCAGTTCCTGTTCGTGCCCGTGTGGGGGCGCGTCTCGGACCGCGTCGGGCGGAGGCCCGTGCTCCTCTGGAGCGTCGCGGCGACGGCGGTCGGCATGGTCGCGCTGGGCGCAGGGCTCGTCTTCGCGACGAGCGTCGCCTGGCTCTTCGTCGCGCGCGCCGCGAGCGGGATCGCGACGGCGAACCTCGGCACGGCGAGCGCGTACATCGCCGACGTCACGAAGCCCGAGGATCGCGCGCGCGGGATGGGCCTCATCGGAATGGCGTTCGGCCTCGGGTTCATCCTCGGGCCGGGCCTCGGCGGCTGGCTCGCGACGTACCCGATCCTCGGCCGCACGGGCGCTCTCCCGTGCTTCGTCGCCGCGGGCCTCTCGCTCGTGAACCTCGCCTGGGCGTACGCGCGGCTCCGCGAGTCGCTCCCGGAGGACAAGCGCGCGGTCGTGAAGCGGAGCCTGGCGCCGCTCAACGTCGCCGCGGCGCGCGCGGCGCTCGGTCGACCCGGGATCGCGCCCGCGATCCTCGTGAACTTCATGCTCGTCCTCTCGTTCACGATCCTGGATCAGACGTTCCGGTTCTTCACGAAGGACGTGTTCGCGATGACGGCCGCCGGCACCGGCGGCGTGCTCGCCTTCATCGGCATCGTCGCGGCCCTCGTCCAGGGCGGGGTCGTCCGACCGCTCGCGAAGCGCTTCGACGAGAGCACGCTCATCCGCGGAGGGACGTTCCTCCAGGCCCTGGCGTTCGGCGGGTTCGCTCTCACGCCGAGCCTGGGGGTCTGGGCGCTCTTCGTCTCGGGGGCCACGCTCGCGTTCGGGAACGGGCTCACGCAACCGAGCGTCGCGGCCTACGTCTCGAAGCGCGCGGATCCGCGCGAGCAGGGTGGGACCCTCGGCACGAACCAGTCGGTCTCGAGCCTCGCGCGCATGTTCGGGCCTGCGCTCGGCGGCTGGCTCTACCTCTTCGGGCCGCGCGTGCCGTTCGCCTACGGCGCGCTCGGGATGACGCTCGCGCTCTTCGTCGCCTTCGCGATCCGCCCCGCCTCCGCGTTCGCAGACGCGGACGATCAGCGGAAGACGAGCACCCAGATGTCGTAGAGGGCGTGCGTCCACACGGCGGCCGCGAAGCCGCGCGTCGCGTAGATGAGCGTGAGGACGAGGCCGAGGACGGCGCGGAAGACGAACGACGGCCCCTGGAGCTTGTCCGCCATCGGGCCGATGTAGTGGAACGCGCTGAAGAGGACGGAGGACGCGACCGCCCAGGCCGCGAGGATCATCATCGAGCGCAAAGACCAGCGCGAGCCGCCGCCGACGGCCGTCCCGGTGATCTCCACCCGCTGGTGCGAGGAGAACCAGAGGAGGACTTTCGCCCCGAGGCCGAAGACGATCACGCGGAAGGTCAGCTCCTCGTAGAAGCCCGCGCCGAGGCTCATCACGAACCCGACGAGCCGGCCCTCGTTCTGGATCGGACCCGCGAAGATCGCGCCGACCACGTACTGCCCCGTGAGGCCCATCAGCACCGCGTAGACGAGGCCCTCGATCACGATCTGGAGGAACTTCCGCGGCCGGAACGCCTGGCCGCGGCCCGCGAGCGCGAAGGCGCCGGCAAAGATGACCCCGATCGCGAGCGTCGCGAGGAGGTAGGTCGACTTGTCCCCCGCGGAGAGCGAGAGGAGCGACCCCGTGATCATGTCGGTCGCGTTCCGGACGTCGAGGAAGACGACGGCGAGGTGATAGACGAGGAATATCGGGAGGGTGAGCCCGAGGTCGACCCACGCGCCAGGGCGGTCGACGAGGCGAGAGTCGGTCGTGGTCGCGACGGTGGGCATGGGCGTGAGACGCGTCCAGGATAGCAACCGGTCTCCCTTCGTTCCCATTCCGTGGAAAATGTCACCCGCGCCGCGCGAGCCCCACGAGCCCGATCCCGAGCACGAGCACGACCGCATCGATCGCGCCGAGGAACGGGAGCGGGCTCGACCACTTGTCCATGTTCGTCGTGCGCCCGTAGTACGGCGGGCCATGCCCGTACGCCTCCTCGAGCGCCTCCGCGTGGATCGCCGCGAGCGGGAGGAGGAGCACGAGGAGCGGGAGGAGGTGGTGCGGCCGGAGCACGGGGCTCTCCCGTGAACGCCCTAGCCGCGCGCGCTCAGCCCGGCCGGAGCCGGTAGACGATCGCGACGACGACGATGCCCCAGACGACGAGGTTCAGGACGAACGGCACGTCACGCAGCATCTCCTGCGTCGGGCTCTCGGCCTTGAGGCCCCGGCCCGCGCGGCCCGAGACGAGGAACAGGAAGCGGACGATACCGAACACGGTGAACGGCGCCGTCAACCAGAGGTAGTTGCTCTGGAAGAACGCCTGCGTCTGCTCGTCGAGCGTGTAGGCGAAGTACGTCGCGGCCGTCGCGAGGCCGGTCACGAGCATCGCCGCGTCGAGCCCCTTCTTCGTGTACGCCTCGAGGGCCGCGCGCTGCTTGCCCGCGTGCTCGGACGCGAGCTCGTGTCGGCGCTTGCCGAAGCCGAGGAAGAGCGCGAGGAGCGCAGTGCAGGCGAGCATGTACCAGCTCACCTTCGTGTCCGTCGCGAGGCCGCCTGCGACGACGCGGAGCACGAAGCCGAACGCGATGAGGCTCACGTCGAGGAACGCGACCTTCTTCAGCTTGAAGGAGTAGGCGACGTTCTCGGCGAAATAGAGGAGCGCGACCCCGGCGAAGGGGAGCCCGAGCCGGAGGCCGCCGAGGGCGAGCGCGACGAGGACGAGGACGGCCGCGAACGTGCGGGCGAGCCCCTCGGGGACGGCGCCGCTCGCGATCGGACGGTCGCGCTTGACGGGGTGGACCCGGTCCGACTCCACGTCGACCAGATCGTTCATCGTGTAGACGGCGCCCGCGAGGAGGCAGAAGCAGAGCGTGCCGAGGATGGCGTTCGAGGTGACGCGGAGGTTCAGCGTCGGATCGCCCGTCGACGTCGTCGAGAACAGATCCTTGTGGAAGAACATCGGCGCTGCCACAAAGAGGTTCTTCACCCACTGGTGCGGCCGGATGGTCTTGATGAGGCCGCGGACGACCGATCGTCGCTTGGTACGGAGCGACGGAGGTGCTTCCGAGTCGGCGCTCATGGACACGTCGGTCTTACTACACGAAAGCTCCCCGCGGTGCAGCACCGCGCCGCCTGCGCGCGCAGCTTGACGCCCGGGCGCCTGCGGCGGAAAACCTCCGTCCTCATGCCTCGAAGGCTGCCCCGCGCGGCGCTCGTCCTCGCGCTCGTCGTCCTCGCCGTCCTCCTGCCGGGCGCGGGGGAGCGACCCGCCTCCGCCGACGTCGGCGAACGGCTTCCCCGGCTCTCGAAGCTGGCGAGCGAGGTCGCGCGTGGCGGCATGCCCCTCGGGTACGTCCCGCTGAGGCAGCTCTGGGCCGAATGGGATCAGGGGGATCCCGCGGAGGTCGAGGCGCTTCTCCATGCGCTCGCGCTGGATGCGAGCATCGCGCCACCCCTCCGGTCGTACGCCGGGATGCTGTCGGCGTATGCGCACCGGCGCCGCGGAGACCTCGCCGGCGCGAAGACCCGGCTCCGCGACCTCGGCTTCGTGGGGCGCTGGATCGTGACCGGCGCCTTCGACAACGAGGGCAAGGCCGGCTTCGATCGGGCCTTCGGACCCGAGGAAGACCTCGGCGATCCGCTCGTGCTCGGGAAGACCTACGACGGCAAGGAGCAGAAGGCGGTGAGCCGCCTCGCCCCCGACGTCTTCCCGTACGGATGGGTGGACCTCGGCGCCCTCGTGCGGCCTTCCGTCATGGTCTGCGCCTACGCGACCACGTTCGTGCGCGACCGCCGGGGCGCGAGCGCGACGCCCCGGGCGTTCTCGCTCTGGTGGGGCGCGGCCGGTGCGGCCAAGGTGTTCTTCGACGGCGCGGTCGTGGCCAGCGACGCGAAGTACCGCGACCTGGACGCCGATCGCGCCGGCGTGACCCTCGCCATGAAGGAGGGTTGGCACCGCATCACGGTGAAGGTCTGCGGCGACGACGACGCGCCGATGTTCTCCCTCCGCCTCGCGGACGGAAGCGGGGCCCCCGACCCGAACCTCGAGGCCGACCCGGACCCGACCCACGCGAAGGAGGCCGCGGCCGCGCGATTTCGCAAGGGCGAGCGCGTCGTGACGGAGACGACACTCGGCCCCGTCGCGGCGTTCGAGGCGCGGGTCGCGAAGGGCGACCCCGTCGCGCTCGAGGCCTATGCCCGCTGGCTCGTGCTCACGCAGTCGGACGACCCGGCGGAGAACCTCGCGCGGTCGCTCGCGCGGAAGGCGGCGACGAGCGCCCCGACGATCCCGCGCTGTCTCCTCGCCGGCGATCTCGCCGAGAACCGGAACCAGCGCGCGGTGTGGATCGAGAAGGCGGAGGAGATCGCGAAGAACCCGGGCACGCCCCTGAACGAGCGGATCGACGTCCTCCGTGCACGCGCGGCGCACGTGCGCGGCGGCGCGAACTGGCGCGATGCGATCCCGACCTACGACAAGATCCTCGCGCTCGATCCGGACAACGTCCCCGCGAACCTCGCCCGCGTCGAGCTCTACTCCGAGGCCGGGCTGCGCGAGACGGCCCTCGCCTCGCTCGCCGGCGCCCTCGCGCGGCGCCCACGCTCGGTCGCGCTCCTCCGCGCGAACGCGGCGGCGCTCCGGGAGCTCGATCGAACGACCGAGGCGGAGGAGATGACCGCGCGCTACGCGGCACTCCGCTTCGACGACATCTCCGTCGTGGGCGGGAACATCGAGCTCGCGATTGCCCGCCGCGACACCGCGAACGCGAACCGCTGGACCCTGCGCCTCCTCGAGACGAGCCCCGACAGCGCCCGCGCGCTCGGCACCGCCGCCAAGGCCTACGTCGCGATGGGCGAGCGGGCGAAGGCGATCGCGATGTACCGGCGCGCGCTCGATCTCGCACCGGACGACGTCGCGTCGATGCGCTCCCTCGCCGACGTCTACGCCGTGGGAGGGCAGTCGGACGAGCAGCTCCGGCTCCTCCGCCGCATCCTCGAGCTCCGTCCGCAGGAGAAGGACGTCCGCGAGTACGTGGCTCATCTCGAGCCGAGCAAGCCCCGCGCGGACGAGGCCTTCGCCCGCCCCGCGAAGGAGTTCCTCGCCCTCCGGGCCGCGCCCGCAGCCGGGAAGACGCGTCGTACGTTCGTCGACCTCCAGGTCACGACCGTGTTCCCGAATGGGCTCGCGAGCCGGTATCACCAGGTCGTGTTCCAGCCGCTCACCGAGGCGGCCGCGGCGGAGGCGCGCGACTACGGTTTCTCCTTCGAAGCCGACACCGAGACCGTCCAGCTCCGCGGAGCACGCGTCTACCGGAAGAACGGCACCGTCGAGGAGACGGTCGAGAGCGGCGAAGGGCCCGCCGACAACCCGTCGCTCGCGATGTACACGAGCGCGCGCGCCTTCTACGTGCGCTTCCCGCGCCTGAACGCGGGCGACGTCGTCGAGCTCACCTACCGCGTGGAGGACATCACGGCGCGGAACGCGTTCGCGGACTACTTCGGCGAGGTCGCCTACCTCCAGTCGACCGAGCCGATCGCGCGCGCCGAGTACGTCCTCATCACCCCGAAGGCGCGCACGTTCGCGTTCGGGAAGCTCACCCCCGGCATCAAGGAGACCGTGGAGGAGAAGGGCGACGCGAGGATCCACCGCTTCGTCGCGCTCGACGTGCCCGCGCTCGAGCCCGAGCCCGGGCAGCCGCCGCTCGCCGAGGTGCTCGGCCACGTCCACGTCTCGACGTACCGCAGCTGGGACGACATGGGCCGCTGGTACTGGGGCCTCGTGAGAGACCAGTTCACGGCCGACGACGAGGTGCGCCGGCGCGTCGCCGAGATCACGAAGGGCCTCACCGACGACCGCGCGAAGGTGCGCGCCGTCTACGACTGGGTCGTGCAGCGCACGCGCTACGTGGCGCTCGAGTTCGGCATCCACGGCTTCAAGCCGTATCGATGCGCGCAGATCTTCGCGAGAGGGTTCGGCGACTGCAAGGACAAGGCGACCCTGATCGTGACGATGCTGAAGGAGCTCGGCATCCAGGCGACGATCGTGATCCTCCGCACGGGCCTCCGCGGGGACTTCCCGACCGAGCCGGCGAGCCTCGCGCCCTTCGACCACGCGATCGCCTACGTGCCGTCGATGGACCTCTACCTCGACGGGACGGCCGAGTTCACGGGGTCGACGGAGCTGCCCGCGATGGACCGCGGGGCGCTCGCCGTGCAGATCAACGAGGGGCGGCCGAAGCTCGTGCACCTTCCCCACCCCCCCGCCTCGGCGAGCGTGACGACGAAGCGGCTCGAGGCGACGCTCTCGCCCGACGGCTCGGCGCAGATCTCGTACGGGCTCGACGTCTCCGGGGTCCACGCCTCGTCCTACCGGCAGCGCTGGCACGCGAAGGCGACGCAGAAGGCGCGCGTCCAGGAGGACGTCGCGGGGGAGCTCCCCGGCGTCGAGATCGGGGCGGTCACGGCGAACGACCTCGAGGACATCGAGCAGCCCGTGTCGATGCGAGCGAAGGGTCGCGCGACGAGCTTCGCCCGGAAGGACGGTGACTCGTGGACGGTACCGGTGGGCGCGAAGGCCACGCTCGTCGCGACGCATGCCCCGCTCTCCGCGCGACGCACCGACGTGCGCATCCCCGCCCTCGAGACCCGCGAGCACGAGACGGTGCTGAAGCTCCCGCAGGGGGCCAAGGTCGTGTCTCCGCCGCGCGCGGCGAAGGGCTCCTCTCCGTTCGGGAGCTTCGAGGTGGCGGTCGACACGTCGAGCCCGGGCCTCGTGAAGGTGAAGACGACCGTGACGATGACGACGCCGCGCGTGAAGGTCTCGGAGTATCCGGCGTTCCGCGCGTTCTGCGAGCAGGCGGACCGCGAGCTCGGCCAGACGCTCACGTTCACGGTGGGCCGATGAAGCGCGCCGCGTTCGGCCTCGCCGCCGCCGTCACGCTCCTGCCGGCCTGCGGCGGCGGCCCTCCCGCGAGCTCGCCGGCCTCGCTCGCGGCCATCCGCGACGACGCGAAGGGGTCGAACGACGGAGAGCTCGTCGGGCGCTGGCTGCTCGAAGAGATGCTCTCGCCCGGCGGGACGGCGAAGGGCGCAGGAGAGGCGCGCGCGCGTCTCGACAAGGCGAGGTCGCGCGGGCTCTGGGCCTCGCTCGCGGGCGGGATGTACGACGAGGCGCACGGCGCGCCGAAGCGGGCGGCGGACGCGTACCTCGCCACGCTCCGCTTTGCCGCGGACAGCGAGGAGGCCGCCGCCCCGCTCGCCGCCTGGTTCTCCGCGCATCACCTCGCGTCGCTCCGCGGGAGCGTGACCGGCCTCTGGGCGCGGCACGAGAAGGAGCTCGTCGCGCTGACGGAACGCCCCGGGCACATGGGGTTCCGCGCGCTCGCAGAGCTCCAGGACTGGGCGAACAACGAGCGGATCGATCGCGCGACGGTCGTCGACGAGGCGTATGACACGGCCGTCTCGAAGAGGCTCGGCTGCGCGCGCAACGTGCGGGTCGCGGGTCCGTTCGGGCGAGGGACCTCGCCCGAGCGGCGGAGGAGCTTCGCCGCCGAGCGAGCGCCCTGGCCCGTCACATGGCCCGAGGAGCCGACGCGCGGGACGGTTCCGCGCGTCCTCCGCACCGAGCGTCACCGATGCCTCGTGGCGAGCACGGAGAAGACCGAGGACGGCGTCTTCTACGTCGAGACGTTCTTCGAGGCGGGCGCCGAGCGAGACCTCCTCGTCGCCGTGCAGGGCGCGGTCGCCGTCTGGGTGGACGACGTGCAGATCGTCGCGCGAGATCTCCGCGACTGGGGCGCCTGGCAGCGCTTCGGGGGCGCCGTCCACGTCGGCAAGGGGCGGCATCGCGTGGTCGCGCGGGTGCTGGCCGACGCGGCGACCGTTCGCCTCCTCGAGCTCGACGGGCGCTCCGCGAACCTCGAGACGGACACGGACGACCGGCGTCCGTACGGCCTCTCGAGGCCCGTGGTGCTCCCGGACCCGAACCCGCTCACACCACACGTCGCGCGCGCGCAGCAGGGCAAGCCCGCGGCGGCGTCCTCGGCGGAGATCGCGCTCGCGGCGCATGCGGCGCGGGTCGACGGCTTGAACGACGTCGCCACCGCGATGATGGGCCCGATCGTCACGCCGAAGGACGCGGCCCCGCTCGCGCTGTCCTTCGCCGCCGCCTATGCCCGCGGCGACGTCGCGTTCGCCGAGCAGATGCGGCGCATCAACGAGCGCGAGCTCCACGCCCGCGCGATCGCCGGTGATCCGAAGCTATGGTTCTCGCGCACGTGGATGGTCCTCGACGACGCGGACAGCCGCGGGCTCGTCGAGGCGGTCCCGCCGCTGAAGGCGCTCGCCGCCGAGCACCCGGACGTCCCCGAGGTCACCGAGCAACTCCTCCGCGTCTACGGTCGGCTCGGCTGGCGCGCCGAGCGCCTGCGAGGCTTGAAGGACCTCGTCGCGCGGTTCCCCGACGACAAGGACGCCCTCGCGCTCTACGCCGGCGCGCTCGAGGAGGACGGCGCCTTCACCGAGGCCGACGCGATCGGCGCACGGATCAAGAAGCTCGATCCGGACGCCGAGGTCGATCTCGACCGCGCCCTCGCGCGCCGCGACTGGAGCGCCGCGCTCGCCGAGCTCCGTCGGATCGAGAAGCGGCGACCCGACCGCAAGGACATCGCGGCGCGCATCGCCGACGTCCTCGCGCGCGCGGGGGATCCGAACGCCGCCGCGAAGGAGCTCGCGAAGGCGCTCGCGAAGAACCCCACCGACGCCTCCGTCCGGCTGCGACTCGCCGACCACGTCTACGCGGCGGGCGACACGACCGCGCTACGGCGCGCCCTGGCCGAGGCGCTCTCGGCGGGCTCGAAGGGCACCGAGATCCGCGAAGCCGTCGAGCTCATCGAGGGCGCGTCGCTGCTCGAGCCCTACCGCCGCGACGGGCGCAAGATCATCAAGGAGTTCGAGGCCTGGGAGAAGACGGGCAAGCGCATGGACGGCAACGCGGCCCGTGTCCTCGACTACGCCGCCACGTGGGTGCATCCGGACGGCTCGAGCGAGATGCTCGAGCACGAGATCCTCCGCATGCAGTCGCAGGAGGCCGTGCAGCAGGAGGCGGAGCAGAAGCCGCCGGACGGCCTCGTGCTCCGGCTGCGCGTGATCAAGCCGGACGGCTCGATCCTCGAGCCCGAGCCCGTCTCGGGGAAGCCCACCCTGACGATGCCGCACCTCGAGGTCGGCGATTACGTCGAGATCGAGCACGTGACCGCGACGCCGAGCGAGGGCGGCAAGGGGAAGCGCTACCGCGGCCCGCACTGGTTCTTCCGCGAGGCGGACAAGGGCTACTGGCGAAGCGAGTTCGTCGTCCTGTCGCCGAAGGATCGGCCGATCGAGATCGAGTCCGTCGGGAAGGTCCCGACCCCTGCCGTCGCCGAGAAGGCCACGTTCCTCGAGCGCCGCTGGCGGATCGAGGAGAGCCCCCCAGCCCCGGAGGAGCCCGACGCGCCGAGCCCGCGAGAGTTCCTCCCGAGCGTGCGCGTCGGGTGGGGCGTCACGCTCGACGACATGCTCGGGCGCTACGTGGACGCCGCGAGCGAGGAGACACCGCGCGACCCGCGCCTCCGGGCCGTCGCCGCCGAGATCGTCGCGAAGCTCCCGGAGGAGAAGCGCGACGCACGAGCCCGTGCGCTCTACACCTGGGTCGCGGAGAACGTGCAGGACGGGCAGGACACCGACGGACGGCGCGTCATCACCGGACGCGCGGGGTCGAGGCAGGCGGCGTTCCTCTACCTCTGTCGCCTCCTCGGGATCCCGGTCGAGATGGCGGTCGTGAAGAGCCGCATCGCGATGCCGCCCGCAGGCAAGATGAGCGAGCTCGAGATCTACGACAACGTCGCGCTCCGCCTCGAGACGGACGCCGGCGCGCGCTGGATGACCGTCCGCGACAAGTACGCGCCCTTCGGGTACGTGCCCGCCGAGCTGCGCGGTCAGCCTGCGTATCGCCTCGTCCCCGGCACCCCGAAGGACACGACCCCCGCGCAGGGCGATGCGGACGGGATCCGGGTCGAGGCGCGCGCGGTCCTGAAGGAGGACGGCTCCGCGACGGTGGACGTCGTGCAGTCGTTCCTCGGGCGGATGGGCATCGGCCTCCGGAGCGTCTTCGATCGGGTGGCCGAGTCGAAGCGCTCGGAGCTCGTCGAGACGAAGCTCCTCGCCCAGAACCTCCCCGGCGCGCGGCTCCTCAAGCTGTCGGTCGACAACAAGGACGACCTCGCCGCGCCGCTCGTCCTCCGGATGCGGGCCGAGGTCCCGCAGCTCGCGCGCGCCGGAAACGGCGGCCTCGTCCTCCGCACGATCTTCCCGCTCGCGATCGGTCAGGCGGCGACGCTCCCGGAACGGCAGACGCCGCTCCTCCTCGCGAGCGCGTCCCACGTCGAGGTGAACATCGAGGTGCTCGTCCCCGAGTCGATGCGCCTGCCGGGGAGCCTGCCCACGGGCGAGGCGCGGGACGGGGATCGCTCGGTCGTCGTCTCCGACAAGGTAGAAGGCCGCTCGATCGTCCTCCGGCGCGTCGTCGACGTGCCCGCCGGGCGCGTGCAGCCGGGCGAGGACTACGCGCGCTTCGTCGCCTTCACGCGGCGGGCGGATCAGCTGCTCGAACGCGAGATCGCGATCGGGCGCTGACCGGTCACTTCTTCGGCGCGGGCTTCGGCGGGGTCGCCGGCGGCTTCGTCGCCGCGCCGGCATCCGCGGCCGCTTCCTTCTCGGCGGCGATGCGCGCGCGGACGTCGACGTACTGCGCCTCGAGCTGGAGCATCGCAGAGACGGCCTCGAGCCGGGCCGCGCCGCTCGCGGGGTGCGCGAACGTGCCTGCATCGGCGAACCTGGCGGCGTGCTCGGCGTACGTCTGCCATGCCGCCTTCGCCTGCGGCAGCTTCTTCTGCCGCTCGTAGACGTCCGCGACGACGAAGAGCACGCGCGAGCGGAGCGCGGGGTTCTTCGCGTCGGACAGCTCCTCCGCGGTCTTGAACGACGCCTCGGCCTCGCCGAGGTTGCCCGCCGCCAGGTGCCCCTCTCCGAGGAGGTAGGGACCGAGCGGGCTCCGCGGGTTCAGCTGGATGGCCTTGCGATAGAGGTCGATCGCCGCCGGGTAGTCCTTCGCGAGGTAGCGCTCGTTCCCCTTCACGAGCGTCTCCATCGACTGGCTGATCCCCGTGACGTTCTCGGGGTCGTAGCGCTCGGCGCCGGCCTCGGCGCGAGGCGCCACCGCGCGTCGAGGACCTTCTCCGCTCGCCGGGCCCGCGGTGGCGAGGAGGAGGAGCCCGCCTGCCACCGTGCTCGGGATCGCGATCGTGATGGCTGCTCGCGCGCGCATGGCCCGCAGCATACAGCATCAGGGAACGGAGACGGTGTGCTCCTGCGTCCGCGCGCCTTCGCCGGTCGTGTAGCTGATGACGAGGCGGTAGGTTCCGGGGAGGACGTCGAGGCCGCTGTTCGTCGGGAAGCTCGCCTGTGCGCCGGCGCCGGTCGAGCAGTCCTGGCGCACGGTGACCGGGAGCCAGGTGTTGTTCGGACCTTGGCGATGGAGGGTCCAGGTCCCCTTCGCCATGTACGTCTCGCCGGTCTCCTTCGTGATCTCCACGTCGTCGACGTCGAGGCGCTCGAGCTGGACGGTCTTCGTGTCACCCGGCTTCAGGGCCAGCGGCATCGCGACGTTGTTCACGACGAGCTCGTAGTGGTTCGCACCCTCCGACGCCGCGAACGGGAACACCTTCACCGTCGTGTCGTTCTTCAACGGGAGCGCCGCCCACGACGTGATCTGCTCCGAGGAGCCGTAGTGGTTCGAGCCGGGCTGGAGCGGCAGGTCCTGCGGCGACGTCTGGTTCTGGTCGTACGACGGCGGCTCCCCCCACACCCCGTTCGCGTTCTCCGCGCGACGGTGCACGAGGAACGTCCGCGCCGGAAGGTGGCAGCGCACCGCCGGCACGTCCGGAAGCTCGCGCGCCACAGGCTTCTTCACCACGATCGTCGCGCGCCGGTCGGCGGGCGAGAGCGAGACGGACGCCTTCTCGCCATCGGAGAGCGTCTCCTTCACGTCGGAGAGGATCGGAAGCGTCCACGAGAACCGGTAGTCGCCGGCAGGCGCGAGGAGCGGTTTCTGGGGCGCGCCGTTCCAGAACGCGGGATTCGCCCGCGACTGCCCGTAGACCTTCGCCTCCGCGGCGCCAGGAGCCGTGTAGAAGACGGCGAGCGAAGGCTTCGGCCCGAAATCGCTCGTGAGCGCATTGGGATCCCACTTCGGCTCGAGCGAGCCCAGCGTGTAGATCGTCGTCGCGCCCTTCGTGAGCTTCACGTTGCCGGCGTTCAGCTGGACGTCGAACTTCGAGCCGACGAGGAGCGTGCCGTCGCCTTCCGGCAGACGGGACATGCCACCGAGCTGCGTGCCTCCGCTCCGGTAGACGAGGACGGCGTCCTCGTTCGGGTTGACGGGCAGCGTCCAGCCGGAAGGCGGGAGGACCTTCAGGCGCGCGAGCGTCTCGCCGTCGGTCGGGACGACGCGGTAGTCGTCTTCGTGCTGCGCGGCGTCGTCCGAGACGGCCGCGCAGGCCGGGACGGCCGCGAGGACCGCGACGAGCGCGAGGGAGGAGGAGCGCATCCTCATGGCACCGAGACCGTGTGATCCTGGGTCTTCGTGCCTTCCGCGGTCGCGTAGCTGATGACGAGGCGGTAGGTGCCGGGGAGGACGTCGAGGCCGCTGTTCGTCGGGAAGCTCGTCTGTGCGCCGGCGCCGGTCGAGCAGTCCTGGCGCACGGTGATCGGGAGCCACGCGTTGTTCGCCCCCTGGCGGAAGAGCTGCCATGTGCCCTTCACCATGTACGTCTCGCCGGTCTCCTTCGTGACCTCCACGTCGTCGACGTCGAGGCGCTCGAGCTGGACGGTCTTCGTGTCGCCCGGCTTCAGGGCCAGCGGCGTCGCGACGTTGTTCACGACGAGCTCGTAGTGGTTCGCACCCTCCGACGCCGCGAACGGGAACACCTTCACCGTCGTGTCGTTCTTCAACGGGAGCGCCGCCCACGACGTGATCTGCTCCGAGGAGCCGTAGTGGTTCGAGCCGGGCTGGAGCGGCAGGTCCTGCGGCGACGTCTGGTTCTGGTCGTACGACGGCGGCTCGCCCCACACGCCGTTCGTGTTCTCCGCCCGACGGTGCACGAGGAACGTCCGCGCCGGAAGGTGACAGCGCACCGCCGGCACGTCCGGAAGCTCGCGCGCCGCAGGCTTCTTCACCACGATCGTCGCGCGCTTGTCGCTCGGGGCGAGGTCCACCGTCGCGTTCTCGCCGCTGCCGAGCGTCTTCTTGACGTCGGTCAGGATCGGCATCCCCCACGAGAAGCGGTAGTCCCCGGGCGGGGCGAGGAGCGGGCGCTGCGGCGCGCCGTTCCAGAACGCCGGATTGGCTCGCGACTGTCCGAAGACCTGCGCTTCCGCGAGGCCAGGGGCGGTGTAGTGGACGGTGAGCGACGGCGTCGGGCCGAAGTCGCGGCGAAGCGTCGAGCTCGACTCGGTCGCCGGGACGAAGGTCGGCTTCATCGCGCCGAGCTCCACGGTCTTCAGCTTGCCCTTCTCGAGCTTCACGTTCCCGGCGGTGACCTGGACGTCGAACTTCCCGCGGAAGAGGAGCGAGCCGTCGCCTTCGGGGAGGCGCTGCGGCGCGTTGAGCGGCTGCTGCACGCCGCGGTAGGACACCGTCGCGTCCTCGCTCGCGTTCACGGGGAGCGTCCACCCGGAGGGGGTCGCCACCGTCAGGCGGGCGAGGGTCTCGCCGTCCTTCGGCTTGATGCGGAGGTCGGACTCGTCGCCGGTGCCCGCGTCGTCGTCCGAAGCGGTGCACGCGGGGGCCGCGGCGAGGAGAAGGAGGGCAAAGAGGGCTCGGGGGCGGGCGGGGAAGCTCGGCATGGTCCGATGTACGTGCTTTCGGCAGATTTCTTCCCTCTCCCGAAAGCGGCCGTGTTCTAGACTCCTCGGTCCGATGTTGCCGCGCGTCCTCGAGCCCGAGGTCATGGATACCGAGGAGGAGGCGGGCGACTACGACGCGATGGACCACGACGCGGTGAACGCGCGGTTCTGCGCCGACCTCGAGGGGGCAGCCCGCTCGGTCGGGCTCGAGCTCGGCGGCGCGCGGCTCCTCGACGTCGGCACGGGGACGGCGCTCATCCCCGTCGCCCTCGCCGAGCGCGCCCCCGGGATGCAGGTCGTCGGCCTCGACATGGCGGAGCACATGCTCGCGCTCGCCGCGCGGAACGTGGAACGCGCGGGCCTCGGCGCGTCGATCCAGGTGACCCGCGCCGACGCGAAGGCGCTTCCTTTCCCCGATGGCGCCTTCTCGTTCGTCGTCGCGAACTCCCTCGTGCACCACAGCCCGGAGCCGGGGCGGGTGCTCGCCGAGATGTGGCGGACGACGGCGCGAGGGGGGCTCCTGTTCGTCCGCGATCTGCAGCGCCCCGGCACCGTCGCCGAGATCGACGGCCTCGTCACGAGCTATGCGGGCCCCATGCCGGCCGACGAGCCCGGCCGCGCGCGCCACGCCCGGCAGACCACGCTCCTCCGGGCTTCGCTCTTCGCCGCCTTGACGCTCGACGAGGTCGCGTCGCTCGTCGCCCCGCTCGGCATTCCTCGCGAGGCGGTGACCTCGACGAGCGACCGACACTGGACGCTTTCGGCGAGAAAGCCGTGAGCGCGAGGCTCGAGCCGTTCCCGTGGTCGTCTCTCCCGGCCACCACGCGCGTCGAGGCCGATGCCGGGAGGCGCCTCTGCCGAGCAGCGGGTGCGGTGCGGACGGCCGCGATCGGCGCCGCGCTCTCCGAGCTCGTGAAGGAGGACGTGATCGTCTCGGTGAGCCGGACGACGACGGCCGAGCCGCCGCGGGGCGCGGACGACTTCGCGGGCATCACCCTCGGGTTCGCGGGAGAGCGCGCTCACGCGGCCCGCGTGGTCGTCGAGATCGAGGCCGCGCTCGCGACGGTCCTCGTCGCGAAGGCGCTGGAGCGGAGCGCTCCTCGTGTGACGGACGCCTCGCGTCCGCTCGCGCCGCCGGTCTTCGGCGCCGTGGCCGCGGTCGCCGTCGCCGCCCTCCGGCGGGCGCACGGCGGACACGCGATCCGCGTGCTCGCCGCGGGGCCTGGGCACGCGCTCGCACGTGATCTCCTCGCGCAGGCGCCGGCGGCCACCATGGCGTGGCTCACGGTGCAGGTGGGCAGGGACGCGTTCTCGGCGAAGATCACGGTGCCGGACGCGATCGTGGCGGCTGTGCCGCCGCGCGCCTTCGACGACGCCGCGCTCGCCGCGCTGGGGGACCTCAGGCTCGGCCTTCCCGTGGTCGTCGCGAGGACGACGATGGATCGCGCCGCGATCGCAGGCCTCGCTCCTGGGGATGTCGTCCTCCTGGACGGCGCGCACGTCACGGTGGACGCAGGAGGGAGGATCGCGGGGTCCGCCGCGCTCGTCGCCCCGCGGGCGGAGCGCGGGATCGGATGCGACCTCGCCGACGGCGACCGCCTCGTGGTACGAGGGGACCTCGAGGCCTTCGGCTGGGCGGCCTCGGAGGACACGAGCATGAGCGAGACGACGAATCCCACCGTCACGTCCGCGGCCCTCGAGGACGCTCCGGTCGTCGTCCGCGTCGAAGTCGGCACCGTGGAGATGACCGCGGGCGCGTGGAGCGAGCTCTGTCCCGGCGACGTGGTGAGCCTCGGCCGGCGCCTCGGCGATCCGGCCGTGCTGCGCGTCGCGGGCGCCCCGGTCGCGCGCGGCGAGCTCGTCCAGATCGACGGCGAGATCGGGGTGCGAATCCTCGCGAAGACGGGAGAACGGACATGAGGAGCGGCCTTCGGATCGTCGTCGTCGTCGCGCTCGCGATCACGGCGTGTAGCAAGGAGGGCGCCGGGACGAGCGCGAACGCCGATGCCGGTGTCACGGGCGCGGCGACGCCCGCGAGCGACGGAGGCGCGACGGACGTCTCCGTCCTCCGGGACGGCGGCGCGAGCGCGCCGACGGCGACGGGCGGGACGTTCAAGGGCAGCTACACGGCGAAGCCGGCGACGCTCTACATCCCGGCCGACAACAAGGACTACGCCTCCGTGAAGCAGGCGAAGAGCGACGACACGAAGCTCGTCGGCGACGGGACACTGTCCCTCGAGATCACGGCAGACCGCGTGACCGGGACGATCGACTCCGGCCCCGCCGCGCCCGGCGTCATCGACGCGACCCTCGCCGGCGACGAGGTGCGCGGCACCGTCCGGCGGAAGAGCCCGGAGGATCAGGGGCTCACCGGCGTCATCGTCGGGAAGCTCGAGGGCGGGAAGATCGCGGGAACGCTCACCCTCGCCGAGGGGAACGCGGCGATCCTCCGCGACGCGACCTTCACGGCGAGCAAGTAGACGAAGAGCGCGGTGTTCGGACCGACGGGCTACATCGCCTGGGCAGAGCGCCTCTTCGGCAAGGTCGAGCTCGACCTCGCGACGAGCGGGATCCCCGTCGTGAACGGGGACGCGCTCGCGCCCATCGCGGAGGCCGGCGCGCGCCGCGCGGGCGACGGAGCCTGCTACGCCGAGCTCCGCGCGAGGATCGCCGTCTACAACGGGGTCCCCGCCACCGAGGTCGTCCCGGCTCTCGGCACCACGCACGGGATCTTCCTCGCGTACGCGGCGCTGCTGTCGCCGGGCGACGAGCTCCTCGTCGAGCACCCCGGCTACGAGCCCCTCACCCGGATCGCCGAGGGCCTCGGCGTCCACGTCCGCACCTTCCCGCGCGAGCCGGCGCGGGGGTTTGGGATCGACCCGGACGTCGTGGCCGGCGCGATGACGCCGCGGACGCGCGCGGTCGTCGTCACGAACCTCCAGAACCCGACGGGCGTCAGGACGGACGACGACACGATCCGCGCGCTGGCGCGGGTCGCGGGCGCGCGAGGGGCCCACGTGATCGTCGACGAGGTCTACGCGCCGTTCGACGCCCTCGCGGAGGACGGCGTCTTCCACGGCAGCGCGCGGAACCTGGCGCCGAACGTCGTCGCGGTCGGCAGCCTGACGAAGGCCTACGGGCTCGGCCCGATGCGCATCGGCTGGCTCCTCGCCCCGGAGCCGGTCGCCGCCCGCGGCCGCGACGCCGTCGTCTCGGTCGCGGGGCACCTCCCGCTCGTCCACGCCTCGTTCGGCGTCGCCGCCTTCGATCACCTCCCTGCCTTGTCGGCGCGCGCGACGTCGCTCTTCGTGGGCAAGCGGGCGATCGCCGAGGACTGGGCGAACGCCCTCGGCCTCCGCTGGAGCGCGCCGAGCGAGGGCCTCTACGGCCTCGTCACGGTCCCCGGCGCAGGCGGCAAGGACCTCCTCTCCGAGATCGAGGCGCATGCCGTCGAGACCGGCGTGCTCGTCTCCGCCGGCACGTTCTTCGGTGTGCCGGAGGGCTTCCGCCTCTCGTGGGCCTCGTGCGACGAGGGACGCTTCCGCGAAGGCCTCTCGCGCCTCGCGCGCCTCCCGTCGATCAGCGCCTCCGCATCACCACCACGGTGAGCCCGGAGAGAATGAAGAGCGCGGCGACTCCCGCCCGGGGCGAGACGCCCTCCCCGAGCAAGAGGTGCGCGAGCACTCCCGCGATCAGCGGCTGGAGATAGATGTAGATCGTCACGAGCGTCGCGCTCGAGCGCCCGAGCGCCCAGGCGTTGAGCGAATAGGCGAGGATCGTCGGGACGAGCACGATGTAGCCGACGAGGAGCGCGCCCCGCATGGAGAGCTCGGGCACCTGCGCGAGCATCGGCCCGACACCCAGCGGGGCGAACAGGATCGCGCCGTACGTGAAGATCCACGCGACCACGCGGACGGCGCCCAATCGCAGGACGATGTCGCGGGAGAGGACGACGTACGCCGCGTAGCTCAAGCTGTTGAGCGAGACGAGGACGGCGCCCTTGTCGATCGCCCCGCGCCCGGAGAGCCAGAGCACGCCGGAGAGGGCGAGCGCGATCCCGAGCGCCGTGCGCCACGCGAACGACTCCTTCCGGAACGCGATCGAGAGGCCCGCCGTGAAGACGGGGATCGTCGCGCCGAGGAGAGACACCGCGAAGGGCGAAGTCCAGCGGAGGCCCACGAGGAACAACGTCTGGTTGAGCGCTATTCCCACGATCGACAGACCCGCGAGCACGAGGTGGTCCTTCCGCGTGAGCCCCCCGCTCCCCCGCCGGGCCGCCGCCCCCGGATCACGGGCCTCGGGCCCCCGCCGGAGCGCGAGCAGGACCTGGAAGAAGACCGCGCCGCCGAGCATCCGCATCATCGCGAGCGCCTCGGGAATCACCGATTCTCCGCCCGCATCGCGTGCGCTCATCGCGATCTTCGCGAGGACGGCCTGCGACGCGAACGCGAATTGCACGACGAGGAGCGCCGCGTGTGTGGCCCCTGCGGTAGGCATCGGGCTAGACTTCGGCGCCCTCGTGGTCGCCGAGGTCGTCGTGGGACTCATCGACCGTCGCCTCCTCGGACCCTAGGAACCGGTGCCTCAAAATGTGGAACACGTTCCCGCTCTTCGGTAGCACCCTGCTCCTCGCGATCATGGTCGTGGCGAGCTACACGTTCGCCGTGTCGCTGTCCGCGGGGGCGAGCGGGCGCATGAAGACGCTCCTCGCCGCGCGCCTCGGGGCCTACGGCACCGTGGCGCTCATCGCCGTCGCGGTCCTCTCGCTGGCCTACGCCTTCGTGAGCCACGACTTCCGGCTCCGCTACGTCGCGCACTACTCGGACCGCAGCATGCCGACCTGGTACCTGCTGACGGCGCTCTGGGGAGGGCAGGACGGCTCGCTGCTCTGGTGGCTGTTCCTGCTGAGCTTGTACATCGGCGCCTGCGTCTGGATGCTGGGCAGAAAGCACCTGGAGCTCCAGCCGTACGTGCTCGCGACGCTGATGGGGATCGTCATCTTCTTCTGCGTGCTGATGGCCTTCTCGGCCAACCCGTTCGCGACGGGGATCGCGGGGGCGCGACCGGACGGCGAGGGCCTGAACCCGCTCCTCCAGAACTTCTACATGATCATCCACCCGCCGAGCCTCTACACGGGCTTCGTCGGGTGCTCGATCCCGTTCGCCTTCGGTGTGGCCGCGCTCGTGACGGGGCGACTCGACGCGGAGTGGTTCCAGGCCTGCCGCAAGTTCTCGCTCTTCGCGCTGCTCTTCCTCGCGATCGGCAACGCGCTCGGGATGCTCTGGGCCTACGAGGAGCTCGGCTGGGGCGGCTACTGGGCGTGGGATCCGGTCGAGAACGCGGCCTTCATGCCGATGCTCTCGCTCGCGGCGTTCGTGCACTCCGTCATGATCCAGGAGCGGCGCGGGATGCTCAAGGTGTGGAACGTCTTCCTCATCTGCCTGACGTTCTTCATGACGATCTTCGGGACCTTCCTGACGCGCTCGGGGTCGATCGCGAGCGTGCACTCGTTCGCGCAGTCGTCGATCGGCGAGTACTTCGTCTGGTTCCTCGCGCTCATCGCGGCCTTCTGCGCGACGCTCATCATGTACCGCTGGCCGGAGCTCCGGAACCTCGCGCCCGAGGCGCGGGAGAAGGCCGATCTCGGTCGGGCGAAGTCGCTCGCCGCCGGCGCCCTCACGCTCGTGGCGGCGATCGGCGCAGGCAGCCTCGCCACGGTCGTGATCGGCGTCACCGTTCCGGTCGCCACGACGGGGAGCACCGTCTGGTACCGGATGCCGGGAGTGGTTGCCTTCGTGCTCGCGGTCTCCGTCCTCCGCGCGCCGTTCCGCCGCTTCGTTTCGACGCCGACGAACATGCTCCGAGCGGCGGCGATGTCGAGCGGCTGGCTCGTCATCTACGCGACGGGACCGGGGCTATGGGCGCTCTCGGGCAAGAGCGTCGAGAACCCCACCGCGCGAGTCGCCATCTTCGCGATCACGGTCGGCGTCGCGGTCTACGTCGCCACGGAGCTCGTCTTCCGCCGCGTGACCGCGGGCCTCAAGATGAAGGTCTCCCGCCCGGCGATGGAGTCGATCTTCTCGCGCGAGTTCACCTTCCTGCTGAACAACTTCGGTCTCCTCGCGATCATGCTCTTCATCCTCGTCGCGACCACGTTCCCGATGGTCAGCGAGGCGCTCTGGAACGAGAAGGTCACGGTCGGTCCGCCCTACTACAACGTGTGGATGCAGCCGCTCGGGCTCTCCGTGTTCTTCCTGATGGGGATGGGCACGCTCTTCGGCTGGAAGAAGACGAGCCCCGACGCGCTCAAGAACGCGTTCGTCATCCCCGTGGGCGCCCTGTTCGCGACCGCGACGCTCCACTTCCTCCTCGGCAGCCGCATCGGCTTCCCGGCGGTCGTGTGGAGCGAGCCGATCTACGGCGGCCCGATGGGGAAGATCCTCGCGGCGTTCAACGCCTACACGCCGGTGATGGGCGTGTCGCTCGCCGTGTTCAACTTCGCGGTCATCGCGCAGGAGTTCACCTGGCTGTATCGTGCACGCTTCAAGACCGGAGCCGAGAAGACGCCGGCGATCCTCTGGTACGCAGGTCTCCTGCCGGGCTTCGTCTACTCGCTCGTGTCGTTGCCGCCGGCGAGCCGGAGGCGCTACGGCGGGTACCTCGTCCACCTCGGCATCGTGCTGATGTTCTTCGGGTTCTCCGGGAAGTCGTGGGACGTGAACCGCGAGGTCACGCTCGCCCCCGACGGCGTCGTCGAGGTCGATCGCTACGTCCTCGAGTACGTGACGCCGCGGATGGAGGTCGACAACAACAAGCGCATGATCTTCGGCGACGTGCGCGTCTGGAAGCAGGGCGCGACGGTCACCAAGGTCACCGGCGACGACGGCAAGACGAAGAACAAGGTCACGGGCGAGCTCATCACCACGCTCTCGCCGGCGAAGTTCATCTACAAGAAGATGCCCGAGTCGCCGACGACGGAGGTCGCCAAGCGGGTCACGTTCCGCGACGACCTCTACCTCGTCGTCGGGAGCATCAACCCGCAGACGAAGACGGCGTCCTACCAGATCCACGTGAACTTCCTCGTGCTCTGGATCTGGATCGGCGCCTTCCTCGTCATCCCGTTCGGGAGCCTCGTCTGCATGTGGCCCGAGCTCGTCCCGGAGGAGTCGCGCGCCTGGCAGATCACGCGCGGCGTGGGCGCCGCCGCGGCGAGCACCACGCTCGCCATCGTGCTCGCGCTCTTGCCGTTGCCCGCCTTCGCGCAGGGGACGGCGAGCCAGCACTCGGGCAGCGTCGAGATCACGAACGCGAAGGAGAAGGGGCTCTTCCAGCAGCTCCGCTGCATGTGCGGGACGTGCCCGCGCGAGCTCCTGTCGACGTGCGCGTGCTCGACTGCGGATCAGACCCGCGAGCGGCTCCGGCTTCGCCTCGCCCGAGGCGAGTCCCCCGAGTCGATCATCGAGGACTACACCCACGAGCACGGCACCGAGTCGCTCGCGATCCCGCCGAACACCGGCGGGATGCGCGCGATCTACGCGGTGCCGCTCGTCGCGATCCTCGGCACGGGCCTCGGCCTCGCCAGCGTCCTCCGCAAGTGGCGCGCGAACTCGGACAAGGACGACGACGACAAGGCCAAGGCCAAGGCCGACGACGAGCCGGGCGACGCCAAGCGTGACGCCTACGACGATCGCATCGACGCGGAGCTGAGGGATCTCGATGGGTGACGTGGAGCGAGAGGTCGCCGCTTCTGCCGATGCGGCGGAGATCGCGGCGGAGTCGGAGCGGAAGCTCGCCCGGGCGTTCGGCTTCGGGCTCCCCCTGGTCACGCTCGCCGTCTTCCTCGGGACGTCGTTCGTCTACGGGCTGGCGCCGGGGATCCTCGTCCTCGTCGGGGGGACGATGCTCGGGGTCATCGCGATCTTCTGGGCCAGCCTGCGCGTTCTCTCGGGCGACGCGCCGATCGCGCCGGAGCTCGAGGCGCTCGACGCGGGCGCCCACGAGGTCGATCAGCTCGCCGTGAGGAAGCGCATGCTCCTCCGCGCGCTGAAGGACCTCGACAACGAGAAGGCGCTCGGGAAGCTCGACGCCGAAGATCACGAGGCGCTCGCATCCACGTACCGCGCCGAGCTGAAGGACGTGCTCCGGCAGATGGACGAGTCGCTCGCCCCGTTCCGGGCGAGAGCCGAAGCGCTCGCGGCGTCGTTCCTGACGAAGACGGACGTCGCGGAGCCGGCGGCGTCCCCCGTGACGAAGGAGCCTGCGAGGCAGCTCTGCGCGGGCTGCGCGACGTCGAACGAGCCGGACGCGCAGTTCTGCAAGAAGTGCGGAAAGGGTCTCGCCGACGTGGCGACGGCCAGGGAGACGACGAATGAGGCGTGACCCGACGCGCGTAGCGAGCGCGCTCTTGCTCGTCGCGACGCTCGCGCTCTCCAGCGCAGCCCACGGTCAGGATTTCGATCCCGGCGAGGGCGATCCCCACGCGGGGCAGGCCGGGACCGGCGCCCCCGAAGGCCCGCCTCCGGACGGCGCCGCGGAGGACCCGTCGATCCCGCACGGATCGATCGTCGTCGCGCTCCTCGATCCCGCTGGCAAGCCCGTCCCGCGCACCGAAGTGTCCTGCGGGGTGCTCGTGAGCTCCGTCGCGCAGGGCGATCGACGGAGCAAGGTGACGGCGACGACCGACGACGAGGGGCTCGCCCGCTTCGACAAGCTCGAGACCGGCCTCGGCGTGGCGTACCGCATCTCCGTCATGAGGGAGGGCGCCTCGTTCGCGGCGCCGCCCTTCAACATGCCGCCGAACGCGGGCATGCGCGCGAAGCTGCACATCTACCCGGTGACGCGCGACGTCGAGCAGGCGCTCGTCGTGTCGCAGGGGATGATCTTCGCCGAGGTGAAGGACGACCGCGTCCAGGTCCAGCAGGCCTTCCGCGTCTACAACTTCGGGAAGACCGCCTGGGTGCCGGACGACCTCGTGCTCGCGCTCCCCCCGGACTTCACGGGCTTCGCCGCGCAGCAGGGGATGAACGACATCACCGCCGTCGCCGTGCCGAAGCAGGGTGTCGCGATCCGCGGGACGTTCGCCCCCGGCCAGCACGTCGTCGAGTTCCGCTGGCAGAAGCCCTACGGAGGCGAGGCGGACGTTCGCATCGATGCTGGCCTCTTCCCCCACGTCGCCGCGATGCAGGTGGTCGCGCCGGCCGCGCGCCAGATGACACTCGAGGTCCCCGGGTTCCCGCCGCCGCGCCCCCAGACGGACGGGCAGGGGCAGCGGATGCTCGCGACCGAAAGGCAGCTCCGACGGGAGGATCCGCCGATGAAGACGGTGACCCTGACCGTGGGCGGGCTCCCGACGGAGGGGCCTGGCAAGCTCGTCGCGACCCTGGTCGCCACCTGCGCCGTCGCCATGGGGCTCGTCCTGGGCACGCGGAAGCCTACCCGTCGCTCAGGCGACCTCGACGCGGAGCGAAAGCGCCTCCTGGAGGCCCTGGCGGCCCTCGACGAGGCTCTTCGTGAGGGGAGCGTCGGGCCCAAGACCTACGAGCGAGGACGCCGCGAGCTCCTCGACGAGCTCGCGCGGACGTTCGTGACGGACGCGAGCGCGGTGGTTTCGGCGCCCGCCGAGGGGGCACGCCCTCCGAAGAAGAAGCGCAGCGCCCCGGTCTGAGGGGGCGAAGACGCACGCCGTTGCCCACGACGCGACGTCGCGAAGGGGCAGGAGAGGCGTTCGGGGGCGCTGGCCCTGGGGGCAAGGTGCCGCTTTCCCATGGGGAGGGGACTGGGAGCGAGGCTGGGGGCGGACGTCGGACAAAGTCGTCCACGGTCACACCGGAGCTTTCCCCGCGCGCGCTCCCCAGGGCAAAATGCCACAACCTTGCGACATCGCCACGGGTTCCGAGCTTTCCCCTCCATCCCCAGGCTCTAGTACGACTGCCATTAATTTAATCTTATGTCCCTCCATGAGAAGACCGGGCCAAGGTCCCGGGGAGGCCGTTCCCCGGGCAGGTCCCCACGCAGCGGCGTCTCTTGACGCCTCCGGCGATCGCAGGCACGTCCCTCGAACGTCATGGAGCTCACAGTCGCGAAGAAGGACCTGCTCAAGATCGTCTCGCGCATGCAGGGCGTCGTGGAGCGCAAGAGCACGATGCCCGTGCTCGCGAACGTCCTTCTGGCCGCCGAAGGCGCGAGCGGTCTGCGCCTCGCCGCGACCGATCTGTACCTGTCACTCCTCGGGCGGATCGCCGCGGACGTGAGCAAGCCGGGCAGCGTCGCCGTGTCGGCGAAAGACTTGTTCGAGCGCGTGAAGATGATGCCCGACGGACCGGTCGTCATCTCGTCGCAGGACAACGCGACGACGACGCTCAAGGCCAGCGGCAGCGCGCGGCGCTACACGCTCCGCGGCATGCCGGGCGATGACTTCCCGCCGCTCCCGCAGCCGGCCGAGGGCTCGCCGACGCTCGCGATCGCCGTCGACGTCCTCGCCGAGCTGATCTCGAAGACGCACTTCTCGATCTCGACCGACGAGACCCGGGCGCACTTGAACTCGGCGCTCTTCGAGTGGGACGGCGACATCGTGCGCATGGTCACGACGGACGGTCACAGGCTCTCGAAGGTCGACGTGAAGGTCTCCGGGCGGCAGGCGTCGGCGACGATGCTCATCCCGCTGAAGGCCGTCCAGGAGCTCCGTCGCATCTGCGACGAGATGCTCGCCGACGGTCCGGGCGAGGACGGAAAGGCCCCCGAGCTGCTCATCACGCAGAGCGGCTCGAGCGCGTTCTTCCAGTCGACCGCCGCCCGCGGCGGCATGACGTTCAGCGTGAAGCTCGTGGACGCGCAGTTCCCGCCGTACTCGCAGGTCATCCCGCAGGCGACGGACAAGATCGTCCGTGCGCCGCGCATCGCCTTCGCCGACGCGCTCAAGGCGATGTCGGTCGCCGCCAGCGAGCGCACGGGTGGCGTGAAGCTCTCGCTCACGAAGGGGTCGATGCGCATCACGAGCGAGTCGCCCGAGAGCGGCGACGGCTTCGACGAGATGCCCGTCGAGTACTCGGGGCCGAACATGAGCATCGGCTTCAACGCGAAGTACTTCCTCGACGTGCTCGCTGCGGTGGCGGACGACGAGATCCAGATCGGCGTCAGCGGTGAGCTCGATCCTGCCGTCATCATGCCTGCGGGCGGGACGACGAGCTCGGACCGTCAGTTCCTCGCCGTCATCATGCCGATGCGCATCTGAGTCGCGCGCGAGGCGCCGGTGCGTCCGCTCGTCCTCGAGTCGCTCCAGACGCGTGCGTTCCGCAATCTCACGCGCGTCGACGCGACGTTCGGCGATCGGTTCAACGTCGTCGCCGGGGACAACGGCCAGGGGAAGACGAACCTGCTCGAGGCGATCTACGTCGTCGCGACCTCCAAGAGCTTCCGTGGCGGCAAACCCGGCGATCTCGTGGGGTTCGACGAGGAGCTCGCCAGCGTGCGCGCGACGCTCGCGGAGGACGGCGAGCGAAGGATCCAGTCCGTCGGGCTGAAGCCCGGCGCGCGCCTCGTCCGCATCGACGACAAGCGTCCGCCCTCGCTCGCGGCGTACGCGGTGCGGACGCCCATCGTCGTGTTCCACCCCGGGGAGATCGTCCTCTCCATGGGCGGGAGCGCGGAGCGGCGCAAGCTCCTCGATCGGACCGCGCTCTACGTGGCGCCGAGCTCGATGGTGGCGCTCGAGGGCTACACGCGGGCGATGAAGGCGCGCCAGAAGACGCTCGAGGTGCGAGGCCCGAGCGCCGCGGAGCTCTCGGACTTCGAGGCGCTCTCGGTGAAGCTCGGGCTCGAGGTGATGGACCACCGCGCGCGCGCGGCCGAGCGCCTGGCCGCGAGCGCGACGTCCGCCTTCGAGAAGATCGCCGCGCCCGGCCTCGTCCTTCGCGTCGCCTACGCGCCTTCCGCGCCTTCCGCGGAGGACGCATACCGCGAGGCGCTCCAGCGAGGGCGCGTCTCGGACGCACGCCGAGGCAGCGCCGGCGTCGGGCCTCATCGCGACGAGCTCACGCTCGCCATCGACGGCCACGCAGTCCGCGGCGTCGCCTCGCAGGGGCAGCATCGCGCGGTGACGCTCGCCTTGAAGTCGGCGGAGATCGAGGTCGTGGGTACGGCGCGGGGCGTCCGGCCGATCCTCCTCCTCGACGACGTTTCGAGCGAGCTCGATCGCGCGCGGACGGTGGCGCTCTTCGGCTTCCTCCGCGAGCAGCGCGGTCAGGTGTTCCTGACCACGACGCGGCCCGAGCTCATCGACACGGGGGACGAGCGAGATACGCGGCGAGACTTCCGCGTCGAGGGCGGGGTCCTCTCCTCTTCCTGATCCCGCTCGTTGTCCGATTGATGACGGGGGGCCGCTGCGCGGCCTCGCGGACGCACGAACGGCGGGCTCCCGCGGCAGGCGAGAAGTGCTCCAAGTGTCCGAAAGGTCGATGAAAAGGAGCGGCTTTCGGCTTGCTCCGTCGGGGGCCCTGCACTAGACTGCCAGTCCCCTCGGAAGGGTGTTTCCACGCCCCTCGGTCCCGCCGCGGAAATCAATCGCGGAAGGTTCACCGGGCTTCAAACCGAGAAGGTCTCGAATCCCCATGACGACCGACGTGACCGACGTGACCCCCCGCGAGTCCCAGGCGCCGTCCAACTACGGCAGCGAGAGCATCACCGTCCTCGAAGGGCTCGAGGCCGTCCGCAAGCGCCCGGGCATGTACATCGGCGACGTGAACAGCGGCGAGGGGCTCCACCACCTCGTCTGGGAGGTCGTGGACAACGCGGTCGACGAGCACCTCGGCGGCCACTGCTCGAAGATGGAGGTCACCGTCCACTTCGACGGCTCCGTCACGATCGAGGACAACGGACGCGGGATTCCGGTCGGCCGCCACGCCGACATGTCCAAGAAGCTCGGGAAGGACATCGACGTCGCCGAGGTCGTCATGACCGTCCTCCACGCGGGCGGCAAGTTCGACCACTCGAGCTACAAGGTGTCTGCCGGTCTCCACGGCGTCGGCGTGAGCGCCGTGAACGCGGTCAGCGAGTGGCTGAAGCTCGAGATCAAGCGCGAGGGCCACGTCTACTTCCAGGAGTACCGTCGCGGTGCTCCGCAGGGCGTGATCCGGGAGATCGGCGACACCGATCGCACGGGCACGAAGATCACCTTCAAGCCGGACCACGAGATCTTCGTCGCCTCGACCGAGTTCAGCTACGACATCCTCGCGAGCCGCCTCCGTGAGCTCTCGTTCCTGAACGCCGGCTTCGTCATCACGCTCACCGACGAGCGTGGCGAGGGACGCTCGGAGACGTTCGAGTACCAGGGCGGCATCCGCGAGTTCGTCGAGCACCTCAACAAGGCGAAGGAGCCGGTGCACGAGAAGGTCGTGCACATCATCGCCGAGACGCCGTCCGAGTCGGGCACGCCGATCCAGGTCGAGGTCGCGCTCCAGTGGAACTCGACGTACGTGGAGCAGATCTTCCCGTACACGAACAACATCCACAACAAGGACGGCGGGACCCACCTCACGGGCTTCAAGACGGCCCTCACGAAGGTGTTCAACACGTACGGCACGGGCGCGAACCTCTTCAAGGAGGTCAAGAACGGCCTCTCGGGCGAGGACATCCGCGAGGGCCTCACCGCGGTCATCAGCGTCAAGCTCGGCGACCCCTCGTTCTCGTCCCAGACGAAGGACAAGCTCGTGACGTCGGAGGCGAAGACGGCGGTGGAAGCGGTCGTCATCGACCGCCTCGGGACGTTCTTCGAGGAGAACCCCGCGACGGCGCGCAAGATCGTCGAGAAGACGATCCTCGCGGCGAAGGCCCGCGAGGCGGCGCGCAAGGCCCGCGAGGTCGTGCGCAAGGGCTCGATGGATTACACGAGCCTGTCCGGCAAGCTCGCCGACTGCCAGTCGCGCGATCCGGAGCAGTGCGAGATCTACATCGTCGAGGGAGACTCGGCAGGCGGCTCCGCGAAGCAGGGGCGCGACCGTAAGTTCCAGGCGATCCTCCCGCTGCGCGGCAAGATCCTGAACGTCGAGCGCGCGCGCCTCGACAAGATGCTGTCGTCCGCCGAGATCGGGACGCTCATCACCGCGCTCGGCTGCGGGATCGGCAGCCCCGAGCAGGGTGGCACCTTCGACATCACGAAGCTCCGCTACCACCAGATCGTGCTGATGACGGACGCCGACGTCGACGGCAGCCACATTCGCACGCTTCTGCTCACGTTCTTCTACCGCCAGATGCCGGAGATCCTCGAGAAGGGGTACCTCTACATCGCCCAGCCGCCGCTCTACCGCGTCTGGAAGGGGAAGAAGGGCCTCTACATGAAGGATCAGCCGGCGCTCGATCGCTTCTTCCTGGAGCAGGGCGTCGACGGGCTCGCCGTGCGCGCCTCGAAGGGGCCGACGATCTCCGGCGCGCCGCTCATGCACCTCGCCGAGCGCCTCCGCATGTTCAAGAAGGCGATCTCCAAGATCGAGCGTCGCGCGGATGCGCGGATCGTCTCGTCGGTCGTCCGCGCGACGGGGATCGGCAAGAACGAGCTCCGTGATCGCGCGAAGGTCGAGGCGGCGGTGTCCGTCATCAAGGCGCGCCTCGAGAAGCGCTACCCCGACATCTTCCCCCTCACGATCGAGGTGGGGTGGGAGGCGGAGCACGGCTCGGCCTCCCTCGCGATCAAGCCGCGACCGGGCTCGGTCGCGCGCGAGACGGTGATCGACTGGGCGCTCGTCGAGTCGGCCGAGTACGAGGAGCTCTATGCGATCGAGCAGGACGTTCGGTCGATCGGTCCTGCCCCGTACTTCGCCAAGACGGTGAAGAAGGACGAAGCGGCGAGCGACGCGGTCGAGGAGCTCGAGCTCGAGGACGCGGACGCCCTCTGGGATCACATCGAGGCGCGCGGCAGGAAGGGCTGGAACCTCCAGCGCTACAAGGGGCTCGGCGAGATGAACCCGGAGCAGCTCTGGGAGACGACGCTCGATCCGAACGCGCGGGTGATGCTGCAGGTGCGCCTCGACGATGCGGTGCAGACCGACCAGGTCTTCACGATCCTCATGGGCGACCAGGTGGAGCCGCGGCGCGATTTCATCGAGCAGAACGCGCTCAACGTCCGAAACCTCGACATCTGAGCGCACGGAACACGAGGAGCGTGCGATGCGGCCGAGGGGCATTCTCCCCGTGCTGGGCGCAGCCCTCCTCGCGACGGGCTGTCGAGGGTGGGGGCGCGTGCAGGCCGGCGGCGCCTACGATCTGAAAGGGCGGAACCAGACGTCGGGACACGTCGTCGCCGCGGATCTGGCCGTCGGCTCGAAGCGCGTGAAGTGGGGGAACGAAGGGCGCCCCTTCCCGTTCGTGCTCCACACGTCGGCCGACGTGCTGCTGGCGCCGGAGCGGAAGTCGTTCGGGTGGGGCACGGGCATCGGCGTCTACCGCGAGCCTCGGCCCGTGTCGCCGTACGCGCTCCTGGGCACCTCCTTCCACGTCGACGAGGTGCGCGGGCGCTTCAGCGTCGGCGGTGTGAGCCCTTACGGGGAGGTCGGCATCCTGACGTCGGTGCCGGCACGCTACGAGGACGGAGGCGACGGCGTCTTCGTCTCGCTCGGGATCACCGGCGCGACCTACGTGAACTACCTCGTCGGCGGCAACGACACGTTCGAAGGATACTTCCTCCTCAAGCTCGGCGTCGGCTGGGAGAAGAACTGAGCGCAGCTGCGTGAGCTGAGCCCTCGGGGAGACGGGCCGCCAGGTTGCACGGCATGTGCCCGTGCTTAGGATGCGCGGAGACGACGAATAACGCGCTCTCCCGGGGGGAGGGCTCGTCCATGTCCGGCTCGCTTCACACGGGCCGGCGAAGGAGAACCGCGATGCGACCCGACCGGATGACCACGAAGAGCCAGGAGGCCTTCCGAGACGCGCTCGATCTCGCGAGCCGCCGGGGCAACCCCGAGCTCGTGCCCGAGCACCTCGTCCTCGCCGTCCTCGCCCAGGAAGGGGGCATCGGCCTGCCGCTCTTCCAGAAGGCCGGCGGCGATCCGTCGAAGCTCCAGAAGGAGGTCGAGGCTCACCTCGAGAAGCTCCCGCGCGTGACGGGCGGAGCGGAGCCAGGCCTCTCGCGGCGCACGCTCGAGGTCGTCCGCAAGGCGGAGGACGAGGCGAAGCACCTGAAGGACGACTTCGTGTCCGTGGAGCACTTCGTGCTCGCGCTCGCCAAGCACGACCGCGAAGTGCAGGCGCGCTTCGAGCTCGCCGGAGGGGTCACCTACGACCGGCTCCTCAAGGCGCTCGCGAGCGTCCGCGGCGCCCAGCGCGTCACCGATCGCGATCCGGAGGGGAAGTTCCAGTCGCTCGAGAAGTACACGCGCGACCTCACCGAAGCGGCGCGCAAGGGGAAGATCGACCCCGTCGTCGGTCGGGACGAAGAGATCCGCCGGGTCATGCAGGTCCTGTCGCGGCGCACCAAGAACAACCCGGTCCTCATCGGCGAGCCCGGCGTCGGCAAGACGGCGATCGTCGAAGGCATCGCGCAGCGGATCATTCGCGGCGACGTGCCCGAGTCCCTGAAGAACAAGCGCCTCGCGTCGCTCGACATGGGCGCGCTCGTCGCCGGTGCGAAGTTCCGCGGTGAGTTCGAGGATCGCTTGAAGGCGGTCCTGAAGGAGGTCGAGGCGGCGGCGGGATCCATCATCCTCTTCATCGACGAGATCCACACCATCGTCGGTGCGGGTGCGGCCGAGGGCGCGATGGACGCCGCGAACCTGCTCAAGCCTGCGCTCGCGCGCGGCGAGCTCCGCTGCATCGGCGCGACCACGCTCGACGAGTACAAGAAGCGGATCGAGAAGGATGCCGCGCTCGAGCGGCGCTTCCAGCCCGTGTTCGTCTCGCAGCCGACGGTCGAAGACACCATCGCGATCCTCCGCGGCTTGAAGGAGCGTTACGAGGTCCACCACGGGATCCGCATCCAGGATGCGGCGCTCGTCGCGGCGGCGACGCTCTCCGATCGCTACGTCACCGAGCGCTTCCTCCCCGACAAGGCCATCGACCTCGTCGACGAGGCCGCCGCCAAGATCAAGATGGAGGTCGACAGCATGCCGGCGGAGATCGACTCCGTCCAGCGCAAGCTGACCCAGCTCCAGATCGAGCAGGAGGCGCTGAAGAAGGAGCGCGACGCGGCGAGCAAGGCCCGCCTCGGCGACATCCAGCGCGAGATCGCCGAGCTCGAGGAGACGATGGGCGGGATGAAGGCCCAGTGGCTCCGCGAGAAGGAGGTCATCGAGGACATCCGCAAGGCGACGCCGAAGCTCGAGGACCTCCGCGCGCAGGCCGAGGAGGCGCAGCGGAAGGGCGACCTCGGACGCGCCGCCGAGATCCGCTACGGCACGATCCCCGAGGTGGAGAAGCGCATCGAGGAGAAGCGGCGCGAGCTCGCGAAGGTGCAGGAGAAGAGCTCCTACCTGAAGGAGGAGGTCACCGATCAGGACATCGCCGCGATCATCTCGAAGTGGACGGGCATCCCCGTCAACAAGATGCTCGAAGGCGAGATGCAGAAGCTCCTCCGGATGGAGGAGGGCCTCCGCGCGCGCGTCGTCGGGCAGGAGGAGGCGCTCGTCCACGTCGCGAACGCGGTCCGCCGCTCGCGCGCCGGCCTCGGCGACGAGAAGCGCCCGATCGGGAGCTTTCTCTTCCTCGGCCCCACCGGCGTCGGTAAGACCGAGCTCGCGCGAGCCCTCGCGGAGTTCCTCTTCGACGACGAGCGCGCGATGCTCCGGCTCGACATGAGCGAGTTCCACGACAAGTACACAGTGAGCCGCCTCATCGGCGCGCCGCCCGGTTACGTCGGCTACGAGGAGGGCGGGCAGCTCACGGAGCCCGTCCGGAGGCGTCCGTACTCCGTCATCCTCTTCGACGAGGTCGAGAAGGCGCACCCCGACGTCTACAACGTGCTCCTCCAGGTGCTCGACGACGGTCGCCTCACCGACGGTCAGGGGCGCACCGTGGACTTCAAGAACACGGTCATCATCCTCACGAGCAACATCGGCTCGCAGCACATCCAGGCGATCGAGGAGCGTGACCTCCCGACGGAGGACAAGCGCGATCTCATCGAGCGCGCGGTGCTCGACGACGTGCGGAAGGCGTTCCGGCCGGAGTTCTTGAACCGCCTGGACGAGACGGTCGTGTTCCGCAGGCTCGAGCGCGAGCAGATGCACGCGATCATCGACATCCAGCTCGCGCGGTTCGCGAAGCGACTCGGCAAGCGCGACATCGGCATCTCGCTCACGCCGGCGGCGAAGGACTACCTCGCCGAGGTCGGCTGGGACCCGCAGTACGGCGCCCGGCCGCTGAAGCGCGCCATCCAGCGACACCTCGAGGACACGCTCGCCAAGCACGTGCTCGCGGGCGAGTACCCGCCGGGGACGCACCTGAACGTCGACCGCGGACGCGAGGGGCTCACGTTCGCGTCCACGCTCACGAACTGAGGGTGCGGACATCACGCTGCACGGCCTCGTGCAGCGTGATCGCGTCGCTTTCGACGCCCGCCTTGCGCCGCGCGTGTTCGATGACAAGACGAAGCGCGTGAGCCACGAGGTCGTCGTCGAGTCGTCACCGGTGCCGTTCACGCGGACCTGCGTGCGTTGCGGACGAGGAGCGGAGGTCGTGTACGGCCTCTGGTGCGGAGAGCGTCGGCGCGTGAGCGTGCCTGTCTGCGTCGGTTGCGCCGATCACCTGTTCGTGGCGCGCGCGGCGTGGGTCGCCCTCGCCTTCGCGCTCGGCGTCGCCGGGAGCGTCGCGCTCGCGATCGCCGCCGATGCGCTCGTGGTGATCGTCCCTGCCCTCCGCGACGTGGTCGTCGTCGGCGTGCTCGCCGCGGCCCTGATCGCGGTCGCGGTCCCCGTGCTGGCGCTGCGACGCGGGATGCGGGCGTTTCATCGTCGGCTCGGGCCGGTGTGGGTCGTGCGCGCCGAGGAGCGCCCCTCGACGAAGGTCGTCCTCGGCGCGCGTCGGGCGTTCCTCGTGGACGGTACCGGTCCGCGGTTGCCCTCCGCCGGGCTTCCTCCGGCCGCGTGGGTCGCCTTCGCCGCGCTCGTCGGGGCGGTCCTGATCGCGCTCGGGCTCGTCGAGTATCGGATGCTCGGAGCCGCCAGGGATCGCGGCGAGGCGGTGACCCGGCACTGGCTCGAGATCGCGCTGGTCGAAGCGGGCGGCCCGGGCGCCGTGCTCGGGCTCTTCGTCGGGATGGCGCTCGTCGTCCTCGGCGTGGGCGTCGGCGCGGCGTTTCGAGCTCGCCGCGAGCGGCGTCAGACGGCCGCGTCCTGCGCGGGGCCAGTCCCCGTCCCCGACGGCTCGGGCGCCTTGTAGGTTCGGATCGTCCGGACCTTGTCCTCGAACGCGCGCCGGCTCGCCTCGTCGATCGACGCGCCGCCGAAGCGAGCCTCGAGGTAGGTCGTCGTGAGCGCGAGGACGTCCTCGGCGAGCGGATGGGCGCGCGCCGCGATCTGTTCGGCGTGGCGGAGAGGCGGCAGCGCCGGGGGACGTCCGAGGCCCTGGAGCGCCAACGCGGTCTCCAGGCTCCGGTAGAGCGCGGTGGCAGCCTCCTGCGACGCGTCGACGGTAGGCTTCTCGATGCGGAGCGACTTCGGCTTCGCCGGCGTCCGTCGCTTCTTCCAGAGCATGTACGCCGCCGCCGCCAGGACGAGGGCGAGGCCGGCGACGACCGGCGCGCGCGTGACGCGCTCGAGCGCCCCGTGATCGGTCCCCGTCTGCTTGCGGATCGTCTCGTAGCGCCTGCTGAGATCCTCGAAGAGCCGGACCTGCGTCTTGAGGTCGTAGCCGATTACGTAGCGGTTCCAGCGCTGCGACATCGCCTCGACGAGGTCGCGGATGTAGACCCACGCGCCGGCGGTCTCCTGGAGCGGCCTCGCCCCCGACGTCGGCGTCGGATCGAAGGTCACCCATCCGCGGACGGGGTCTTCGACGTACGCCTCGACCCACGAGTGTGAGTCGCCCTGCCGGACGGCGTAGTACCGCCCGAAGCGGTTGTACGTGCCGCCGACGAAGCCGGTGACGTTGCGTGACGGGATGCCGACCTCGCGGAGCATCAGCGCCATCGAGGTCGAGAAGAACTCGCAGTGCCCGCGCCTCGACTCGAAGAGGAAGTGATCGACCGGCTGCGGCTTGCCACCCGACGGCGAGCCGAGGTCGTACTTGAAGTCGTGCTTCAGGTGCTCCTCGATCGCCTTGGCCTTGAGGTACGGCGTCGGCTGCGCGTCGGCCCACTCGTGCGCGAGCTCGCCGATGCGCTTCGGCAGATCCAGAGGCACGTCGAGGTATCGCGCGCGGTCCTGCGCGTGGAGGATGTCGAGCATCGGCTCGCGATCGCTCGCGACGAAGGCGTCGTAGCGGAGGCCGTGCGCGTCGCTGCCGACGTAGCGGACCTCGCCTTCCGGCCCGCGAGCGAGGGCGACGTTCTCTCCGGTGACAGCCTGCTGCTGGGAGCGAATCGTGACGGCCACGGTGCGCGGAGGGAGGAAGACGACCGCGGGATCGATCGGCTCGAGGTCGATCGTCACGCGTCGATCACGGTTCGGATCGGGGCGACGCGCGAGGACGAGCGTCTCGGGCGCCTCGCCTCCGTGCGGGCGCTCGCGGTGCGTGCGCGACCAGGCTCGGCCGTCGTACTTGTCGAACGCCGTCCCGCGGAGGCGGAGCGTGAGCGTGGGCGGAGGCGGCTCCGGCAGATCCTGGACGTCGAAGCGGAGCGCGAGCGACGGATCGGTGCGGATCTGGCCTACCTCGCCGAGGTCGACGTGATCGGAGAATCCGACCATGCGCGTGTTGCGCGGGTGACTGAGGAGGAGGAGCGAGAGACCTACGCGCGGGAAGAGGACGAAGAGGGCCGCGGTGAAGAGGAAGATCGGCACACTCAAGAGGCAGGTCGTCGCGAGGAAGCCGCGGCCGACGACGCGGCGGCTCCGGAGGATGCGCGGGACGTCGACGGGGAGGCCCGTCCGGTCGCGCGCGCCCTGCCGGTAGTTGCCCTCGACCTCGCGGCGGAGGTGGCTGAGCACGAGCGCGCCCGGCGCGACGACGAGGAACCCGAAGAAGCAGAGCGCGTAGGAGAGGCCGCCGCCGAGGACCGTCCCAGCGACGAAGTGGAGCAGGGCGAGGACGATGATCTGCTGGTCGTGTGCGGCGCCGCGTCGGGTCGCGAGGCGGATGATCTGGAGGAGAGCGGCGAACTCGACGGCGACGTCGAGCGCCGAGCGCCCCGATAGGAGGCGCACGCCCTGGACCGCGAAGAGCGTCAGCGGACCGATGGTCGCGAGGTGGCGGAGGGCAGGCTTGTGTTGCCAGCTCTCCGGCACTGCGAGCGCGAGGGCGAGCCCGACGAGGACCAGCGCCGTCGTCCACGGGCTCATCGACGCCGTGTTCACGACCGCGATCACGCCGAGCGCGGCGAGCGCGTCGGTCATGATGCGGTGGACGAGCCCGAACCTCATTCGGCGGCCTTCTCCCCTACCCCCGACGGCGGAGGATCGCCCGGAGAGCTCGGCGTCGGGGAGCTCGGGACCGGCGGCTCCGGATCCGGGAGGCTCGCGGGCGTCTTCATCGAGGACGGCGCCGCGGCGGTCGTATCGGGGGACGAGGTCGGAGGCGGCGCGAAGGCCGTCGCCGACGACGGGGCATCGGGCACGGACGCGAGGTTGGCCTTCACGACCGGGGTCTCGCCGGCCGCCCGTCGCTCCTCGACGAGCGCGAGGAAGCGGAGGAGCGGGTCCGCGCCGGTCATGCGATCGCCGCGGACGGACTCTCCCCCGGTCGTCCGGATCGAGACGGCGTCCCCGCGCTTGATGTGCGCGACGCTACGCGATGCGACCTCGCGGATCCGACGTTCGAAGGCGGTCGACCAATCGTCGGGCGCGTTCGGCGGGCGAACGACCTCCACGGTGAGCTCTACGTCCGGCCGCGCGTCGCGCGCGCGCTCGCGCATGACGAGCTGGCCGACCGCGGCGCTCTTGCGCCAGTGGATGTCGCGCCGATCCTCGCCCTCCCGGAGCAGGCGCATTCCGATGTAGTCGTCGCCGTGTCCGCGTCCGAACGAGGCCTCCCCTCCCGAGAGCCTGCCTTGGCCGTTCGCCGGGAGGTTCACGGGGTCGACGGCAGGATAGATGACGAGCTCTCCCTCCGCGGGCACCTCGCGCGACTTCTCGAACAGACCGAACGGAAACCGCGTCGCGATGCGGAAGGCGACGTGGGTGTCCCGCCCTCGCCTGGCGGGCGTGCGCCGGTAGGCGGCGACCTGCGCGCTCTTCGGGCTGATCTTGAGGAAGAAGCAGCGCTTGTCGGCGGGCTGTCCGGAGCGGAGGTCTTCCACCTCGATCGCGTACGAGGGCACGCGGCGCTTGTGGTTGAAGACCTCGATCTCGACGAGGTGCGGCCGCCCCACCTGCGCGCGCGTCGGGAGCCGGCGGACGACCGTGAGGTCGCGCAGGCTGAGCTCGCTCATGAGGCCGCTCACGATGATGAGCGCGAGGAGCATCCCCAGCAGGAGGTAGAGGAGGTTGTTTCCGGTGTTGATCGCGGCGAACCCGACGCCGAGGGTGATGCCGACGAAGAACTTTCCCTCCCGCGTGAACTTCAGCCGTCGCGGCGGCCGGAGGCGCGCCCAGGGAAAGCGTGACGGCGCGCGCGGAGCCGCCTTCGCGCCGGTGCGCGCGTCAGGGGACGAACGAGCAGCCTCGCCACCCGTCCCGGTCCCTCGTTCGGTCTTCTCCGAGGCGGGCCTGGTCATGACGCGTGGCGGTGCGGCTCACAGAGGAACGGGGACGCGCGCGACGATGTCTCGCACCGCGCTCTCGCACTCGTCCCGCGAGGGGACGAAGCCGTCGGCATGCGTCGCGAGACGGACGCGGTGAGCGAGGACGGGCACGGCGAGGTCGTGGATGTCGTCGGCGATGCAGAAGGGGCGGCCGCGGAGCATCGCGCGGGCTTTGGCGGCCTTCGCGAGCGCCATCGCGCCGCGCGTCGAGGCGCCGAGCGAGAGGACGGGCGAGCTCCGCGTGGCGGTGACGAGCGCGTGAAGGTAGCTGAGGAGCGACGACTCGAGGGTGACGCGGTCGACCTGTCGCTGGAGCCCGACGAGGCGCGCCGGGTCGAGGACGACGGGGACGTCGCGCGCCGTGTCGGCGTTGCCCTCGAGAAGGAGACGCATCTCCACCTGCGGAGGCGGGTAGCCGATGCGGAGACGAAGGAGGAAGCGGTCGAGCTGCGACTCGGGGAGCGGGAACGTCCCCGCGAAGTCCTGAGGGTTCTGCGTCGCGATGACGAAGAACGGGTCCGGCAACGGGATGGTCTGGCCGTCGACCGAGACCTGCGCCTCGTTCATGGCCTCGAGGAGCGCGGACTGCGTTCGCGGGCTGGCGCGGTTGATCTCGTCGGCGAGGAGCACGTTGGCGAAGATCGGCCCCTGCCGGAGGATGAACTCGGCGTTCCGCTGGTCGTACACGGAGACGCCCACGACGTCGCTCGGGAGGAGGTCGCTCGTGAACTGGACACGCCGCAGGTCTCCGCCGACCGCGCGCGCGAGGGCGCGCGCGAGCGTCGTCTTGCCGACGCCGGGGACGTCCTCGATCAGGAGGTGCCCGCGCGCGAGGAGCGCCACGAGCGAGAGCTCGACCGCCTCTTGCTTCCCCTCGAGCGCGCCTTCCACGGCCTGCCGCAGCTTCTGGATGAGCGGAAGCTCCTCTCCGAGGAGGGCTGCAGCGGCAGTCATGGGGTCCAGAATAGCATGGCGCCTCGGAGTCCAGCGTTTTCGGTGACGCCCCGGTGGCCCGGCGGGGCCCCCACGTTCCCCTACTCGGCGCTCGGCGGCCGACCGGGGCCGAGAGCCCGCGTCGATGGCCGCGCTCGTCGCGATCGCTTGCGATCTGCACCGAATTTCGGTCAGGCTGCGCCGCCGTGGGTGACGCGCACGTCGAGCTGAGGTCGGTGACCAAGACGTACGGGCCGGTTCGTGCGCTCGTCGGGGTCTCTGCGACCTTCGAGGCCGGGGCCGTGACGATGGTGCTCGGGGCGAACGGTTCCGGAAAGTCGACGCTCCTCTCGATCCTCGGCACGTTGACCTCGCCCTCGTCGGGAACCGTGTCGCACGGCGCGCTCGGGCGGCGCCGCTCGGCCGTTCGCAGCGTCCTCGGGTGGGTCGGGCACGACTCGCTCTGCTACGCCGATCTCAGCGGTCGCGAGAACGTCGAGCTGGCCGCGCGGCTCCACGGAGTCGATCCCGCGCGCGCCTTCGAGGCGGCGCGGTCGCGCTTCGAGCTCGGGCCGTTCGCGGAACGGCCGTTCCGTACCTACTCGCGTGGTCAGCGTCAGCGCATCGCGCTCGCGCGCGCGCTCGTCCATGCGCCGCGCCTCCTGCTTCTCGACGAGCCGACGACCGGGCTCGACGCCGGCGGCGTCGATCGCCTCGCGGCGGTGCTGGACGAGGAGGCGAAGGGCGGCGCCGTCGTGGTCGTCGTGACGCACGACGAGGCGTTTGCCGCGCGCGCGGGCAGCACGCGCATGATCCTCGAGCGCGGGCGGCGACGGGCGCCCGGCTGACCTGCTGGACGCGCGTCGAGACCTGGACGGGCGTCAGGCGAGGGCGTGGAACGCATCGCGGACCGCGGCCACGGCCCGCTCGATGTCCGAAGGTGAATGGCGGGCGGTGACGGTGAGCCGGACCCTCGCGGTGCCAGGCGGGACGGTCGGTGGCCGGATGGCACGGACGGCGACGCCGGCGCGCGTGAGCGCTTCCGCGAGCGCGAGCGCGCGAGCCTCGGTGCCGACGACGATCGGGACGACGTGGCCGTCGCCGAGGACGCGCGGACGTGACGGGTCGCCTTCGCTCGCGGCGGCGACGCGCTCGGCGCCGGCGCCGACGATCCCGTCGCGGAGCACGGCAGCGAGCGCGAGGACGCGTGAGGCACGCTCCGGCTCTCGGATCACCGTCTGGAGGGCGCGATGGGCCGCGGCTGCGGCCGCGGGGGAGAGGCCCGTGGAGAACACGAAGGAGCGCGCACGGTTCCAGAGCCACGCGCGGAGCTCGGAGCGGCCGGCGACGAACGCACCCTGGGAGCCGAGGGCCTTTCCGAGCGTCCCGACGACGACGTCGGGGTGCACGCCCGCCGCGGCGGAGAGACCTCGGCCGCCCGGACCGAGGATGCCGATCGCGTGGGCTTCGTCGACGACGAGCGCGGCGCCGTACGCATCGCAGAGCGCGCGCAGGCGGCGGAGGTCGGGCGCGTCGGCGTCCATCGAGTAGTAGCTCTCGACGACCACCCAGGCCCGGCGACCCGCGACGCGCTCGTGGAGGGCGCGCGCGACGGCGTCCACGTCGAGATGGGGGACGACGACGGGGGTGGCGCGCGCGAGCCGGATTCCGTCGATGAGGGATGCGTGGTTCAGGACGTCGCTGACGACGAGGTCGTGCGGCTCGACGAGGGCGGACAGCACGCCGACGTTCGCGGCGTAGCCGCTCGTGAAGAGCAGGGCCGCGTCGACGTCGAGGAAGGTCGCGATCGCCTGCTCGAGGGCGCCGTGCGCAGCGTGCTCTCCCGCGACGAGGCGTGACGCGCCGGCGCCCGCCGGAAGCGCCGGCGCAGGGGTGGCTGCGAGACCGAGGTAGTCGTTGGAGCAGAACGACGGCGCGTCGGGGTCGTCCGGGCGCGGCGTCGTGCGGAGCAGACCGCGGCCCTCGAGGTCGGCGAGGGCGGCGCGGAGGTGGTCGAGGGGGGAGGAGTGTTTCACGTGAAACAGGGACGGGGTGGGAGGGCGCGCGGGCGCTCTGTAGCACGCGACGGAGAGAGCCGGGCGGCGCCCGAGACGAGCGAACTAGGTCTGCACGGCGGCGACCCGGCCGTCCGACCACGCAGGGAGGTGCTCCTTGGCCGCACTTCGGGCACGGGCACGGGCACGGAAGCGAAGAGGGCGCGTCCGGGACGTACCCCGCGCACCCTCCGACCGGCGAGACCGCCCGCTCTCCCGTCTCGAGCCACCGGCTCGTGGCGCGGGACTCGTGCCGCTTGGGACTGTCACCCGGGAGCGCCGTCGCCTTTCCCGTCCGCCGTGACGGCTGACGGCGCATGCGGGCGCCCAGGATCACGACGAACGCGCGCGGCTGGGCGGCCCGTCGATGTCCATCGCGGCGCACGAGAGCGTCTGCCGACGAGAAGCGGCGAGCCCTCCCCCTCGGGAAGGAGGCTGGCGCGGAGAGGAGGCCCTCTGAGGGCGGAGGGTCGAAGCCTCGGCCTTCGCAACGGGCGCCTCGTGCCGACGCACGGCGGCCGCCCCGCGAGCGAGCGACTGTTTCACGTGAAACGCACCCGGCCCCGGAGCCGGGGTCGGCCGTGGTCGCGTGCGCGTGGAGAGCGGGCGGCGGCCTTGCGCCGCTGTTTCACGTGAAACGAACAAGGGGCTCCGACGTGAGAGCGGAGCTTCGTCTTCCCCTCTCCTCTCTCCCCGACTCGGCGCCGTGCATGGACGCGCGCTCCCCGCCTGCGTTACCGTCAGTCCGATGGATGGCCGTCCGGTCCAGCTTCGGGTTGCGGGGCAGAGCTACAGGGTGGTGAGCTCCGCCTCGGAGGCTGATCTCCAGCGCCTCGCCGACACCGTCAGCGCCAAGGTCGCGGAGCTGACACCGAAGGGGAAAGCGCCCAACCCGAACGCCGTCCTCCTCGCGGCCATCGCCCTCGCGCACGATCTCGAGGAGGAGCGCTCCAGGCGCCAACGTCTCGAGCGGCGAGCGCGGGAGATGCTCCGGAGCGTGCTCGGCCGGATCGACGCCGCCCTCACGCTCCACGGCTGACCCGTCGCAGCCGAGCGCGCGCTCAGCGCCGGATCGCTTCGATCGCGAAGACGAACGGGAGCGCGAGATAGGCAAGATCGATCTGCACGCCGGCGATCGCGTCGGCCTGCCTGCCGTCCCCGAGGCCGAGCCGGCCCTGCGCGAACAGCCCGACGCCGAGCCCGTAGACGCCGTGGTAGTTGAAGCTCCGCGCCCCCCAGAACAGCGTCGCGGCGACCCCAGGCTCCACGCCGAAGCGGCTCGTTCGGGCGAAGGCGCCGCCGCTGAGCACGAGCGCCGGTGCCCCCGCGGGGATCAGCCACGAGAGCCCGCCGCCGGCCTCGAGCGTGTCGAAGGCCGCCGTGGCGACGTCGACGTACGGACCGAGTGCCATCTGACCCGGACGGTCGCGGAGGAACAGGGCGTCGACGCGGGCGCCGAGGTGGAAGGCGACGCGAGGTCCGTTCTCGGCTCGCCAGTCCGTCGTCGCCACGCCGGTCGTCAGCGCCGCTCCGACCTGCGGGGCCGCCCGCGCGGCGCATGGAGCGAGGAGCACCGCCAGGCCGAGGCCGACGCTCCCGAACCGCGCGTACAAGCCGCCCGTGCTCATGCCCCTCCTTCTCGCATGGAAAGCGCGAGGCCGTCACCGTGAGGTGCCGGCCTCGCCGCGTCCGCCGCCGCCGATGCGCCGCTCAGGGGCGGAGCGGGTCGTCGCACACGGGACGCCCTGCGCAGAGCTGGCACGGGGTGAGCTCGTCCTGGCCGGCGATGCACGGGCCCTCGGCGGAGTCTTCGAGCGCCTTCTTGCAGTTGGGCGCGGGCTGCTGGTTCGGATCGTTGCCGTTGGCGAAGGAGACGAGGCAGCCGTTGCAGACCCGAATCGGGAGCTGGAACTCGTTGCTCTCGACCTCGACGCCGCCGAGCGTCTGTCCGAAGGCCTTGATGTTCGCGAGGACGAGCTTCGTCTGGGCCCGGTTCGTCAGCTGCGCGGCGAGCGTGTCCCGAGTCCTGGCGTCGATGACGACGAGGCCGATGAGGCCGAACGAGGGGGTGTCGCTGATCTGCGGGTCGGCGAAGCCGTTCCCGAGCGAGGTGAACTCGTTGATGACCGAACCGTCCGGGTTCGTCACGCGGATGACGGCGCCGTTCAAGGTGACGCGGTTGCTCTCGGCGCGGTTGTTGAGGCGATCTCCCCGGCCCGTCATCTGGTTGCCGACGAGGAGCGACGCGAAGTAGTTGTCGCGGACGCCGACGTCGAGCGTGCCTTCGAAGAGCGCGGGCTGCTGGGGGTCCGGCGTGTAGAGGCAACGCCCGCCCTGCCTGTTCGTGGGCGGGGCCTGCGCGGAGCGGATGAAGATCGTCTGATCGTTGCTGGCGCACGCCGGCGCGAGCGCCATCGCACCGGCGGCTGTCGCCATCATCACAAGCGCGCGACACCAGTTCCGCTTCATGAACACGTCCTCCAAGCCAACCGTTGGCGGGCGGCGCGACGCCGTCACCCTCGAAGCCAAGCGTATCGAACCGCCGGACGCGGAGCCAAATTCCTCACGGGAGGGTGAGCGCGGCGCGCAGGTCCTCGAGCCGGACGCGCTCCACGCGACCCTCGCCGAAGCGGGTCACGACCGGCAGCTTCACGAAGGAGGCGTCCTTCTTCTTGTCGGAAGCGACGAAGGGCCACGCCGCGGCGACCTCGGCGCGGCTCACGCGCGTCGGCAGGCCGAGACGCGCCAGGAGCGCCTCGACACGTGTGGCGGAGCCGCTCGGGGTGAGCCCGAGCCGCTCGGCGGCCTCCATCTCGAGGACGGTCCCGATGGCGACCGCCTCGCCGTGGAGCCAACGCCCGTAGCCGCCGTGCGCCTCGAGCGCGTGGCCGACCGTGTGTCCAAGGTTCAGGAGCGCGCGGATCCCTTGCTCGCGCTCGTCGTCGCGGACGACGCGGACCTTCGCCTCGACCGCGCCCCAGACGAGAGGCTCGAGCGCCGCCGCGCCGTCGCGCTCCAGCGTCGCGAGGAGCCGGGCGTCGCAGGCGACGGCGATCTTCACGACCTCCGCCAATCCGGCCAGCCGCTCGCGGTCGGGGAGGGTGGTGAGATGGTCGAGGTCGACGTGCACCCGGCTCGGCTGGAAGAAGCTGCCGATGAGGTTCTTCCCCGACGGGTGGTCGAACCCGGTCTTCCCGCCCACCGACGAGTCGACCATCGAGAGCAGGGTGGTTGCAACCTGCACGCATCGGACGCCCCGCAGGAGAGTCGAGGCGGCGAAGCTCGCGAGGTCTCCGACGACCCCGCCGCCGAACGCGACGACCACGGCGTTGCGGTCGATGCCCTGGCCGAGCGCCTCGTCCCAGACGCGCGCGACCGACGCGAGCGTCTTGTTCGGCTCCCCCGGCGGAAGGGTGACGACGAGCGGCGAGCGGGCCGCGGGCGCTCGCGCCGCACCGAGCGCCTGATCCATCCATCCCCATCGGAGCGCCCGCACGTTCTCGTCCGTGACCACGACGAGCGAGGACGGGTGGAGCGCATCGACCGTGCGCGCGAGCCGGGCGGGCGCGGCGTCGTCGACCTCCACGACGTAGGAGCGTGACCCGAGCGGCACCGCGATGCCCCCGGCCCGCGCCGCCGCGACGACGGCGTCCGCGACCTCTTCCGCCGAGCGCCCGTCGGTCGCGACGCGCGCGTGACACTCGGCGTAGATCTCGCGCCGCAGCGCGAGGAGGTTCTTCGTCCGCTCGAGCGGGGACGCCGCGGCGAGGTTCGGACGCTCTGACAGAGACGCCACGCGGTCGACGATCCGCTCCGGGCTAGCCTCCAGCGTCACGACGATGGCCCTCTCGAGGGCGGCATGGCGGAGCTGCGGGATCGTGACCGTTCCACCCCCGAACGCGACGACGCGCGCGACGCCGTCCGACAGCAGCGGGGGAACGAGCCGTGCCTCGCGTTCGCGGAAGCGCGCCTCGCCCTCGCGCGCGAAGATCTCGCCGACGGGCGCCCCCGCGTCCGCCGCGACGAGCGCGTCCGTGTCGACGAACGGCACGCCGAGCCGGTCGGCGACCAGCCGTCCGACGGTGCTCTTGCCCGTGGCCATGAAGCCGCTGAGCACCACCGTGCGCCCTGCGCGTGACATCCTCCTCCTACTTTGCCAGATTCCAAGGCGTCATGGACGACGCCACGTCGCCCCTCGTGAGCTTGTCCGAGAAGGACGGCCTCGTCCGGTTCGAAGTCCACGCGAAGCCGCGGGCGAAGAAGAGCCGCGTGGTCGGTCCGCGCGGAGAGGCCCTCGAGGTCGCGCTCGCGGCGCCTCCCGTCGACGGCGCGGCCAACGTGGAGCTCGTCCGCGTCCTCGCCGCGGCGTTCGGCGTCCCGAAGCGGGACGTCGTGCTCCTCCGCGGGGAGGGTTCGCCGAAGAAGCTCGTCGGCGTGCGCGGGCTCCCTCGCGCGGAGGTCGCCGCGCGGCTGGCCGGCGCTGTGTGATACCGTCGAGGCGGACGCATGGGCCTCGCGTTCGACAAGTACGAGGGCCTCGGCAACGACTTCGTCGTCGTCGTGGCCGAGGGGGACGACGCGGTCGGTCGCGACGCCGTCCGGGCGATCTGTGACCGGCGATTCGGCGTCGGTGCCGACGGCGTGCTCCTCGTTCTCCCGCCCACGAGCTCGGGCGCGACCGCCCGCATGCGCGTCATCAATGCGGACGGCTCCGTCCCGGAGATGTGCGGCAACGGTCTCCGGTGCGCGGCTCTCCATGTCGCGCGTTCGCGGGGCCTCCGCGCGGGCGACCTCCTCTTCGACACGGACGCGGGCCTGCGGCCGTGCCGGATCGAGGACGAGGACGCCCGCGGCCTCGTGACCGTCGACATGGGCGTCGTCCGCGTGACCGAGGAGGTCTCGCTCGAGGTCGACGGCGACGTGTGGCCCCTCTCGCTGGCCGATGCGGGGAATCCTCACGCGATCACGACGCGCCAGGCCGACCGTGCGGACGTCGACCGGGTGGGCCCTCGCATCGCGACCCACGCGCGCTTCCTTGCCGGGACGAACGTCGAGTTCGCGAGCTACCGGGAGCGCGAGGTCGACCTCGTCGTGTGGGAGCGCGGCGTCGGCGTCACGCACGCGTGCGGGACCGGCGCCTGCGCGACGGTCGCCGTCGGCGTCGCCCGCGGCGTCCTCCCGCGGAACCTACCGGTCGCGGTCCACCTGCCGGGGGGGACGCTCGAGATCACGATCACCGACGAGGGACGGGCGATCATGCGCGGGCCGGCCACGCACGTCTTCGCGGGGCGCTGGGAGCGGAAGGCGTGAGCGGAGTCCTTCCGCTCGAGGTCCTCGCCGTCACCGCCGACCCGGAGCTCGCGCGCACGCTCGAGCTCGTCGTGGAGGACGATGGGGATGTCCTCCGCTCTGCGACGACCGTCGAGGCGGCGCTCGCCGCCGTACGGGCGCGGCCCGTCGTGGTGGCCTTCGTCGATCTCTCCGTCGAGGCAGGGGCCGCGCTCGCGCTCTGTCACCATCTCCCCGCGCTCCTCGGAGGCGTCGAAGTGCACGCGATCGTGCGTCCCGCCGAGCTGGAGCGCGGCGCGGAGGCGCTCTCGCTCGGCGCTGCCGGGGTGCTCGTCACCCCGCTGACGGGCGACGCCCTCGCGCGGGTCCTCGCGGCCACACGCGAGCGCGCGAGACGCGAGGAGCAGAGCCGAGCGCTGGAGGCGAAGGGCGTCGCCGAGCGGCGCCGCATCGAGGTCTACGAGCGTCTCGTCCGCTTCGCACGCGGGGCAGCGCCCTCGGAGGCCGTCCGCGCGATCGTGGAGGGGGTGGCGCAGCTCTCGGGGGCGAAGGGAGTCGCGCTCTATGCCACGTTCGCTGACGAGAAGAGCGACCGGCTTCGCCTCGCCGCGGTCGGGGACGCCGTCGATCTCCCCGCGACGAGCCCGCCGGCGGACCTCGCGCGCCTCGTGTCGCTCCGGAGCGCGAGGGTCGTACCTCTCGTCGCGGCCGGGACCGAGCTCGCGATGCTCGTGCTCGACGGCGTGCCGCTCGCGCTCGAGGCGGAGGTCGCCAACGTCGCGGACCTCGCCGCGGCGATGCTCGCGATCCTCGACCGTCAAGATCACGGGGGCCGCATCGTCGCGTCGCCGTCGTCCTTCCTCGCCGTGGCGGAGCGGCTCTTGCTCCTCGCCGCCCGCCACGAGCGTCGTGCGAGTGTCCTCGCGCTCTCGTTCGCCGACAGCGCGACCCCCGCGCGACGCGACGCCGCCGCCGCGGAGATCTCCGAGATCGTGCGGGCGACGGACGCTCTCAGCGGGAACGACGAGGGCGACCTCCTCCTCTTCCTCCCGGAGACGGGAGGCCTCGGCGCACACGCTTGTCGCCGACGGATCGTCGCGAGGCTCTCGGGCGACCGCCGGGCGCGCCCCCGCGGCGCACCTCGTGGCCCCGAGTCGCAGAGGCCGAGCGCGCTCTCGCCGGTCTGCATCGGCGTCGCGACGTTCCCGCACGACGGCACGTCGCTCCGCCGCCTCGTGCGCTCGGCCCGCACGCGCGCGCAAGACGATGCGCGCTCCGCGGTCCATGCGCTCGGGTTGGATCAGCTCTCGCTGCCGGAGCTCGTGGACGCCTTGCTCGCGCGGCCGATGCTCGACGCGGGCCCGCGCTCGCCGTTTCCGCTCGACGTCGCGAGCCCCGCGCTCTTCTCGCTCGTGGCTCGCGCGTGCACGGAGGCGAAGCGAGGCGGCGCCCCGTCGGTGACGACGACCCTGCAGCCTGGCCTCGGTGTCGCGGCGGCGGCGCGGAGCGCGTCGAGCCCCCGCGTGCTCGACGTGCGAGGCCAAGCGGGCTGCGAGGACCTGGAGGCGGTCGTCGTCGAGTCCGAGCACGGGACGTGGGTGTGCACCGGTCGCCTCCGCGGCGATCGATTCCACGGCACCCATGCCGCCGATCCGCTCCTGGCAGACCTCCTCGTGAGGCGCCTCACGGCGGGGGGAGGCTCGAGTGCCGGGTAGCCGCGTCCTGCTCGTCGATCACGACGTCGACGCCCTCGCCCAGCTCGCGAACGATCTCCGGACGCGAGGCGTCCGCGTCTCGCTCGCCAACACGGCGCAGATGGCGTGCGAGCGCGCGCGGGCCGGCGCGTTCGACGTCGTCATCGTGTCGCGCGGCGCGGCGCAGCCCGACGACGGCCAGATCGGCGTCATCGACGCGATGAGCCTCGAGCTCCCGAGCGTGCCGCCGGCGCTCCTCCTCGTCGAGCGAGGCGCCGCGGGCGACGCACAGGTCGCGCGCGACGACCTCGACGGTATGGTCGCGCGCGTCGAGGCGCTCTCGCGCGGGCGCGCGCGACCGTCGACGATCACCCCGTCCGCGCATGCGCTCGACGCCGGCAGCGTCGCCGATCTCCTCCTCGTCCTGTCGACGGAGCGCCGGAGTGGGACGGTCACCGTCACCTCGCCACGAGGCTCCGGCGAGGTCCGCCTCGTGGAGGGCGAGATCGGCGACGCGGTCTACGAGCGGCTCGAGGGCCCGAAGGCGCTCGCACGCATGATCGGCGAGCGCGAGGGCACGGCCACGTTCGCGCCTGGTGCGGCCGCGATCATGCGCCGGATCCAGGGATCGACGCGCGCGCTCCTCGCCACCGCCCGGGCCGAAGTCGAGGCGTCGCGAGAGCTCGTCGCCCGCGCAGGGGACCTCGCGCAGTCTGCGTTCGTCGCCGTCGACGGGGCGAGCGCGGACTCGTTCTCGGGGCCGGAGCAGCACCTCGTCGCGCGGCTGCGCCTGCCCGCGCGGCTCGACGAGCTCCTCGACGACCTCCCCGAGCCCGACTCGGTGGTGCTCCGCATGCTGCTCGCCCTGGACCAGCGCGGGAAGCTTCGTCGCCTCGGCGCCGTCTCGTCCCGCGTCCAGCTCTGCGGGGCCGACCAGCTGCACCTCCTCCGAGCGTCGGCGTCTCGCGCGCGCGCCCCCGGGTTCTCGTCCGTGGCCCGGGTCGTCTTCGCCGCGGCGCCCGCGCGCCTGGCCGTCTTCGGTCACACCGTCCTCTCGCTCGCCGACGCGCTGCCGCCGTCGTCGCCGTCTCCGACCGTTCCGCTCCCCCACGAGCTGTCGACGCTTCGTCTTGGGGACGGCGTCTCGCTCGAGGTCGTGGGGATCCCCCTCGTGCCGGCCTACGCTCCCATCTGGCCGCTCGCGATCGCGGGCGCGGCGATCGTCGTTCGCCTCGACGACGGCGCGTCCGAGGCGCTCGAGAGCGCAGCGGCGACCGTCGACGTCGCCGTCCTCGACGCGCGCGCCGTCTTCGGGACCGTCGACGAGACGAGCGCGGTGCAGGTCGCGAGCCTCATCCGGACGGCCATCGAGGCGGACACGAGCTCGCAGCGCACGTGATGCGGACACGTGCCCACCTCGTCGCCGCTCTTCCCCCGTGACGGGGGTCAGCCGACCAGGGTTCGTCACAACGCGCCGACAGGCCCGGTTCGGCGCATGGTGGGTCGCCGCGACGGGGCATGCGTGATCCGGCCCCGTCGGAAAGTACGCGAGACTCGGTGAGGGCCGGGGGCGTCATCCCCCGTTCTTGCGCGTAGAAGCCGCGCCCTCGCGGCGCCGCGAAGCGTCCGAGGGCCGGGGCCGACGAGGTACGACGGTTGCACAACCCTCCCGCATGGTTCGTTCGGCACCGAAGGCACCCGCCCAGGAAGGGCGTCTCCCCCGGGTCATCGCGCGGCGCTACGAGGTCACCAAGGAGATCGCCCGGGGCGGCTGCGCCGTCGTCCTCGAAGCGCGCGACATGCGCCTCGGGCGCCTCGTCGCGATCAAGATGCCGAAGCCCGGCATGAGCGACGACTCGGCCACCGAGCGCCTCACGCGCGAGGCCCGCGTCGCCGCGGGCATCCATCATCCCAACGTCTGCACCGTGACGGACGCGGGGTGGATCGACGATCGGAACCCGTACCTCGTCATGGAGCGCCTCTACGGCGAGACGCTCGGCGCCTACGTCTCCCGCCTCGGCCGCCTCGACGCCGACGAGGCGATCGAGATCTGCCTCCAGACCCTCTCCGGCCTCTCCGCGTCGCACGCCCTCGGCGTCGTCCATCGCGATCTGAAGCCGGACAACATCTACCTCGTCCACCGCGAAGGCTGCGCGCCGATCGTGAAGCTGCTCGACTTCGGTCTCTGCCGCGGCACCGAGAACACGGGCAACGACGAGCTCACGCTCACGCGGGTCGGCACCGTCGTCGGGACGCCCGAGTACATGGCGCCCGAGCAGGCGTCCGGCTACCGGACCTTCGACGCGCGGATCGACGTCTGGGCGGTCGGCGTCGTCCTCTACGAGATCCTCACGGGCACGCGCGCCTTCGTCGCAGAGAACGTGAGCGCGGTCCTCAACGCCGTCCTCGCGAAGTCGCTCCCGTCGCTCCGTCGCCTTCGTCCGGAGCTCCCGTCCGAGCTCGAGCAGGTCCTCGCCAAGGCGATGGATCGCGACCCGCGCCGCCGCTTCCGCTCCGCCGTCGAGATGCAGGCCGCGCTCCTCCGCGTCCGGGCGAAGCTCGCACGGACGAGCTCGGTCGTCCTCCGCGCCGACCACGAGGAGAACGACCCGTGGGTCCCCGAGCAGGAGCTCCCGACGCGGCTCATGGCCGGCGGCCACGGCCATCGTCGCTGAACGTCACCCCTCGACGGTGGTGCCGATCGGCTCGCCGAAGACGACGCGCTTGATGTTGCCGGGCTCGGTGAGCTTGAAGACGCGGATCGGGAGGTTGTTCTCCCGGCAGAGCGTCGCCGCGGTGCCGTCCATGACGCCGATGCGCTCGTTGATGAAGCGCTCGTAGGACATCCGCGTGTACATCGTCGCGCCCTCGTGCTTCACGGGGTCCTTGTCGTAGACGCCCTCCACCTTCGTCGCCTTGAACAGCGCGTCGGCGTGGACCTCCATGGCGCGGAGCGCGGCGGCAGTGTCGGTCGAGAAGTACGGGTTGCCCGTCCCCGCCGCGAAGATCACGAAGCGGCCCTTCTCGAAGTGCCGGATCGCGCGGCGGCGGATGTACGGCTCGGCGATCTGCCGGATCTCGAGGGCCGTCTGCACGCGGGTCGGGACCTCGACCTTCTCGAGCGCGTCCTGGAGCGCGAGCGAGTTGATGACGGTGGCGAGCATGCCCATGTAGTCGCTCTGGGCGCGGTCCATCCCCGCGCTCGCGCCCTTCAGGCCGCGGAAGATGTTTCCGCCGCCGACCACGATGCCGACCTGCACGCCGAGCGCGTACACCTCGGCGAGCTCGTCGGCCGTGCTCCGCATGACCTCGGGCTGGATGCCGAAGCCGCCCGTGCTCCCGCAGAGCGCTTCACCGCTCAGCTTGAGGATGATGCGGCGGTACTTCAGCTTCGCGTGCCGAGGCGGAGGGGCGATCGTATCGAGTCGGGGACCGGAGGGAGTGCCGGATGCTCCCGCGCGCGGGTCTCGCATGATTCGGCCACTCCTACTCGCAGGGCTCGGGGCACGCAAGAGACGCCCCGCCGCGTCGCCTCGGCGTGCTAGATCTCGCGGCTGTGACGGCCCGAATCGCCTCCGTCTTCCCGTCGCTCGTGCTCGCCGCGTCGCTCCTCTCCGTCCCGGGCTGCAACGGCTGCTCGAAGGCCGGCGAGACGGCCGCCGCGGACGCCGGCGCGCACGCGACCCCGTGGTCGCTCCCGCCCGACCAGGCCGCGAAGCCGCTCGCCAAGGTCGGCGCCACGACCATCACGCTCGGCGACTACGCGGCCGCGCTCGAGAACATGGATCAGTTCGATCAGCTCCGGTACCAGTCGACGGAGCGGCGGAAGGAGCTCCTCCAGGAGATGATCTCGATCGAGCTCCTCGCGCAGGAGGCGGTCGCGAAGGGCTACGACAAGGACCCGCTCGCGCAGCAGGAGCACCGCGCGATCCTCCGCGACGCGATGCTCGCCGAGGCCCGGAAGAACGTGCCCGCGCCGAGCGACGTCCCCGAGGCGGAGGTGCGCGCGTACTTCGACGCCCACCGCGCCGACTACAAGGATCCCGAGCGGCGCCGCGTGGCGGCCGTCGTCACGCGCGACGAGGCGACGGCGAAGGCTGCGCTCGAGACCGCACGGAAGGCCCCCTCCGCGGCTCAGTGGGGCGAGGTCGTGCGCGCCAAGTCGATCGATCCGCAGGCGCGTGCGAACGTACCGGTCGACCTCGCGGGCGACCTCGGCATCGTCTCGCCGCCGGGGGACCCTCGCGGCGAGAACCCGCGCGTGCCCGACGAGGTGCGAGCCGCCGTGTTCGCGATCCCGGAGAATGGCGGCATCCACGAGCAGGTCGTCGCCTCGGGCGGGAAGTTCTACGTCGTGCGCCTCGTCCAGAAGCTCGCCGCGCACGAGCGCTCGTTCGCGGAGGCGGAGCGCGCGATTCGCGTGAAGCTCGCGCAGGACAAGCTCCGCGCAAAGGAAGACGAGCTGCTCGCCGAGCTGCGGAAGACCGTGAAGGTCGAGGTCGACGAAGCGGCGCTCGCGAGCGTGCACGTGGAAGCCGCCCCGCCGAAGGCGGACGCGGGGCGGTGACGAGGGCGCGATGGCGGCGCTCGTGACCCCGACGTCGCTCGTCCGCGCGAAGCGGGCGCGGGCGAAGAGCGCCGTGCCGCACAAGGGCCGAGGCCCGAAGGACTGGCAAGCGCAGATGCGCGCCTCGGTGCGCTCGTCCGCCGAGCTCGCCGCGGCGCTCGTCCTCACGCCGGAGGAGCTCGAGGGCGCGCGTCGGGCCGAGCGCGAGGGGCTGCCGATCGCGATCACGCCGTACTACCTCTCGCTCTGCGATCGTCACGATCCGAGCTGCCCCGTGCGGATGCAGTGCGTGCCGGTGGCCGCCGAGGGAAAGGCGGTCCCGGGAGACCTCGAGGACCCGCTCGGCGAGGTCGCCCACGAGGTCGCGCCGCACCTCGTCCAGCGGTACCCCGATCGCGTGCTCCTCCTCGTCACCGATCGCTGCGCGGTCTACTGCCGGTTCTGCACGCGCTCGCGCATGGTCGGTGACGGCGGAGGACCGGTCCCGGACGCCGCGCTCGAACCCGCGCTCCGCTACATCGCGGAGCACCCCGAGGTCCGGGACGTGATCGTGAGCGGCGGCGACCCGCTCGCGATGGCGACGGCGCGCCTCGAGCGGCTCCTCGCGCGCATCCGCGCGATCCCGAGCGTCGACACGATCCGCCTCGCGACGCGCATCCCCGTGACCCTGCCGATGCGCGTGACGAAGGAGCTCGTCTCCGCGTTGAAGAAGCACCACCCGATCTGGGTGATGACGCACTTCAACCATCCGAAGGAGCTGACGCCCGAGTCCGTCCGCGCCTGCGAGCGCCTCGCGGACGCCGGGTTCCCGGTGATGAACCAGTCGGTCCTCCTCGCCGGGATCAACGACGACGTCGACGTGCTCGAGCGCCTCTTCCGAGGCCTCGTCCGGGCGCGGGTCAGGCCGTACTACCTCCTGCAGGCGGACCCGGTCCGCGGGACTGGGCATCTGCGGACGCCCCTCGACCGTGGGATCGGCCTCATGGGCGCCCTCCAGGGCCGCCTCACCAGCATCGCGCTGCCGAAATTCATCTGCGATACCCCCGGCGGCAAGGGGAAGGTCCCCCTGACGCCGGACTGGGTCGTCGCGAGGCGACCCGGCGAGACGGTGCTGCGGACATTCCGGGGGGAGGACGTCACGTACGTCGATCCGCCCGCCGGGGGCCGCGGGTAGCGCGCGCGGAGACGCCGTTTCCGTATATCCTCCGGCTCGATGACCTCGTACGGCCGATCGCCGCGTCGCTCCCTTGCCGTCGTCGCTCTCGCGGGGGTGCTCGCCTCGCAGAGCGTCTTGCTCACCTCCTCGGTCGCGCTCGCGCAGGCGACCGACGCGAAGACCGCCCTCGCCGCTGGCGACAAGGCGGCCCGCGCGAAGGACTGGGCGGCTGCCCTCGCGCAGTACGAAGCTGCGAACAAGGCGCAACCCAGCGCCGAGGCGCTCGAGGGCGTCGCGAACGCGCGCTACCAGGCGAAGCAGGACGCCGAGGCCTACGCCGCGTACGACGAGTACCTGAAGACGTACGGCGCGAAGGTCGCGAAGCCGAAGAAGACCGCCGCCGAGGCGCGCCTGAAGGAGCTCGACGGGCGCACGGGGACGCTCTCGGTCAGCGTCAGCGAGGCCGGCGCGCAGATCTCCGTCGACGACAAGCCCGTCGGGACGACGCCGCTCGCCGCGCCTCTCCGCCTCGCGGTCGGTCCGCATCGCGTCCGCATCGCGAAGGACGGGTTCACGCCCGTCGATCAGGTGCCGAACGTCGTCGCGGGCGTCGCCGCGAAGGTCGACGTGAAGCTCGAGGCGCTGTCCTCGAAGGGGAAGCTCGTCGTGAAGGAGAAGACGGGGCGGCCCATCCGCGTCCTCGTCGACGGCGTCGACATGGGCGACGCCCCGTGGAGGGGCGAGCTCGAGGCCGGCCAGCACGAGGTGAGCGGTCGCGGCCCTGCCGCTGCGGCCGCGCCCGAGAAGGTGACGATCGAGCGGGCGAAGACGCACGAGGTCGAGCTCGTCGCCTCGTCGACCGTGGCGCCGCTCAAGATCACGACCAGCGACGGCAAGGGTCTCGTCTACCTCGACGACAAGCTCGTCGGGGAAGGCTCGTTCGCCGCCGACGTTCCGGCCGGGACCCACAAGCTCCGCGTCACGCGGGAGGGCTACGATCCCTACGAGGAGGAAGTCGTCCTCGTCGAGAAGCAGCCGCGGTCCGTGGCGGTGACGCTGAAGCTCGCCGCGACGATCGACACGCGCGCCGTGAAGGCGGAGGACCGCGGGCTCGAGGGCATCTACGGCGGCTTCGGCCTCCTCGGCACGCTCCTCCCTGGAGGTCTCGGCAGCTCCATCCAGCGCGAGTGCGAGCGAAACCCGAAGCCGCCGGGGCTCACGAGCTGCTCGGGGGAAGGCGGCAGCACCGGCGCCGGCCTCAACGGCTTCCTCGGGTACCACTGGGACCCGATCGGCGTGGAGCTCTTCCTCGGCGCGCACTACGACCAGGCGAAGATCCAGCGCGACTGGACGCAGGCCGACGTCGGCCTCGGCATCGGCCGCGACCCCGCGCGCACCGAAGAGTTCACGATCCGACGCGTCGGCGGGTACGCCGCCTTCCGACTCCGCCTCACGCTCCAGACGAAGCGCGTGCGCTTCGTGGTGCCGGTGGGCGTGGGGCTCTCGTACCGCACGATGCTCCTCGAGCGCCGGGTCACCCTCGCGAGCGATCCGGCGGTGAAGGGCGGGTACCTGCCCGACTCGCAGAGCTACTTGGCGCCCGTGCTCTCGCTCGATCCGGGCGTCCAGTTCCGCCTCACCGACACGACGTCGGTGGGCGCCGGGCTCTCGATCATGCTCGAGAGCCCGAACCCGTTCGGTTCGATCCCGACGACGCCCATCGACAACACGCAGCGGCTCGGTCCCAACACCCTCACGACGAGCCCGTACGAGCTCGCGCGCGACGCCCAGATCTACGTGGGGCCTTACATCGGGATGATGTTCGGGCCCTGAAGAGGGCGCTCGCTCAGGGGCAGTCGTAGACGACGCCGCTGTCGAGGCAGCGCAATTCGGGGGGCAGCAGGCCGGCGTCGGCGTACTCGCCGAACGTCCGGAGCCGGGGCGTGCCGAGGCGCTGCACCGGGATGGCCTCGAAGCGAGCGCCCATCGAGATGGCGTCGCACGGGAGCGCCGCCCTGTCGTCGCAGTGGCTCCCGCGGATGTCGCGCGAGTCGCACACGCGCGTCCGGAGGAGCTCGCGCGCGGGCGAGTCGCAAGCGTACGCGAGCTCACGGTTCGGCCCCACGCGCACGAGGAGGAGGCTCCGAAGGAGCTTCCCGACCTCGAGGCGTCCGCCGAGCCGCCCTCCGACGAGCGCCGTCTCACCGCCGTCCGTCCGCGCGAGCGTGGCCTCTACCCACCCTTCCGTGACGGCGAGATCGGAGGGGGCGCGGTCCTGGTTGTCGAAGCGAAGCGGCAGTGTCATGCGATCGAAGCGCGCGACCAGGACCCCTCCGCTCACCCAGGCGGTGCGCGTCCTGAAGAAGGAGCGCAGAACCAGCGTGCTGTCGCCCTCCGGTACCCCGCGCAGAAATCGTTCATCGGGTTGGAAGAGGTCGCCCGCGTCGAGCTGGGGCGGGTTCTCGATCTCGCGCTCCGCGATGAAGCCGCCGTCCCCGAGACGTCCGCCCCACACGGTCGTCGCGTCCGCCCCCCCGTCGAGCGGGTTGCCGAACCCGACGAGCGGGATGAGCTCGAGCTCGATCTCCGGATCCTCTGCGCTCCCGTTCCACGACGAGATGCGCAGCGCGAAGCCGTGACGCGCCGTGCCCAGACGACGCTGAAGGTCCTCCGCCCCGTACGCGCCGAACCCGGCCTTCTCGACCTGGGCGAGCATGCGTCCGAATCCGTTGTCGATGCCACCGACCAGGTCGGTCACCACCTCTTCGGGGGCGAAGGAGCCGGAGTCGATGTTCACCACGCAGCTGTTCTGCGTCAGCTCGATGGTCTGCGCGCGGTCGAGATCGAAGCCCAAGCCCGGGGTCTCGAGGTCCACGCCGAAATCGAGGGACGTCATGACGACGAGCAAGGGCTCCTTCGTCTCGGTATCGGGTGCTTCCGGCCTCGCGAGTCCGATGAAGTCGGGCGGGCACGCGTCCGCCTCGGGGGCGGCGTCGGGGGAGACTTGCCGTTCCGCGAGCGGCTCGAGACCGAAGACCCCGATGCACGAGATCGCCCCCACGGTGGCCGCAACGACGACCGCGCCCGCGCGGAGGCGCTTCAAAAGGTCCCCGCGATCGCGCCGCCGCCGAGGCCGACGGTCACGGGGAGCCCGAACGGGCTCCGCGCGCGCCGGTCTCGCGACGGCGAGGGCGCCACGGCGACGATGACGACGCCCGCGGCGAGGAGGACCGCCCCCGCGAGGCCGACGACGGTCGCTCCCCTCGCGAGCGTGCGCGCGTCGTCGGCGCGGACCACGGCGCTCGCCGGGCAGTCGCTCGGCGGCGCACCGCAGGTCGCGCGAGCGTCGCCGTAGTTGCCGTTGGCCACGAGCCCGAGCCCGAGCCCCGTGGCGGCCGCCATGGCGCCGACGCTCGCGACGACGATGCCGCTCGTCCGCGTCGCGGTCCACCAGGAGGGCACGTCGCTCGCCCGTGCCGCGACGGGGACGGAGGGAGGGCTGCCCTCCGCCTCGGAGCGCTCGAGCACGGGCACGGTCACGAGGCGGGCGCCGCCACGGACCGTCACCTCCAGCCGAGCTGGGCTTCGACCGGGGGCGGATGCCGTGACGACGTGATCCCCCTCGTCGACGGGCACGCGCATCCCCCATTCTGCGGCGGAGACCTGGGTGCCATCGCGCGTCACGACGAGACCTGGCGTACGGCTCGCCGCCGGCACCTCGATCGTGAGGTGCACGAGCTTGGCGGCGAGCGCCGCCGCGCCGTCGCGTGCGCGCGCCTCGAGGTCCGGTCGCCCCGAGCGCCGCGCGAGGACCTCGGCCTCCTTGTAGCTCGCCCAGGCGCTCGCCGTACGATCGAGCGCCTCGTAGCAGCTCGCGAGGTTGAGCAGAGTCGTCGTCTTCGGATCTGCCGCTTGGCTCGCCGCGAACTTCGCGCACGCGGCGGCCGTGCGGCCCGCCTCGATGTCCTCGAGCGCGCCCTCGAAGAGGGCCTGGGCGCGCGCACGTGGCTCGGCAGACGGAGGGCCGTCCGCGAGCAGCGGGGACACGCCGCTCGCGAGCGCGCAGGCGAGCCCGATCCCGAGGATCCTGGACAGAGGGCGGTTCATTCTCGCGTTCGCCAGTATCGCCCGGCGTCGGCCGGCAGAGGGGGCTCCGCCGACGGAGCGGCGTTGGGCGCCTGGGTCGGCGGAGCCGCGGTCCTCGGAGGACGTGTCAGGCCTCCGCGTGCCGGGGCGCGCGACCTCGGGCGGAGATCCGCCGCGGGAGCCTCCCCTTCGGCGCTCACGGCGAGGGCCGGAGGAGGAGTCGTCGGGGCGACCGCTGGAGGGGGGTCCTCCGCGCCCTCGGCCTCCTGGCGGGGCGGGGCTCTCTCCACGGGACGCTCGGACGGAAGCGTCGCGCGGCGCACTCCGAACGAGACCGCGGCGACGAGCAGGAGCCCGCCGAGCGCGCCTCCCGCCAAGAAGAGGCGCGGGTGGGCACCGCCGCGCGGCTCGGTCGTCACGGCGCGCTCGGCGGGGGCCGCCACCGTCGTCGCGTACGCGCCCACGGACGGGGCGACCCCTCCACCGCCGCGGGTCGGCTCTCGCGTATGAGGATGGCGAATGGCCGCGATGCGATCCGCATGTGCGCGATCGATCTCTCGCGCGAACGGCGCGAGCGCTCGCGCGAGCTCCGCGACGTCGGCGAAACGGTCGCGCGCATCCTTCGCGAGGCAGCGCGTCACGATCGCGTCGACGCCTTCGGGGAGCTCGGGTCGGAGACCCCGGAGCGCGGGGGGCTCCTTCTGCGCGACGCAGAGGGCGATCTCCACGGCGGAGCGCCCTTCGAACGGGAGGCGCCCCGTGAGGAGCTCGTAGAGGACCACCCCGAGGGACCAGATGTCCGCGCGCTCGTCGACGTCACGCGCCGACCGCATCTGCTCCGGGCTCATGTAGGCCGGGGAGCCGAACACGGACTCTGCCGACGTGAGCGCACCTCCGCCGTCCCCGAGAGGTGCGAGCTTGGAGATCCCGAAGTCGAGCACCTTGACGCGTGGGGCGCCGTCCGGCCCCTTCGTGAGGAAGAGGTTCGAGGGCTTGAGGTCCCGGTGGACGATGCCGAGCCGATGCGCTTCGGCGAGCGCGTCGCACGCGTGCAGGAGGTAGAGCGCGACGTCCTCGAGCGCGAGCGCGGCGCGGCTTCGGAGCTCCTCCTCGAGGTCCCGACCCTCGAGGAGCTCCATGACGATGTACGGGGAGCCGTCGTCGAGCTTTCCCGTGTCGAGCGTACGGGCGACGTGAACGCTCTCGAGCTGCGCGGCGGCCCGCGCCTCGCGCAAGAATCGCTCGATGGCGCCGTGTCCTTGTGCTCCCCGATGGAGGAATTTCAGCGCGACGCGTCGATGGAGGTCTACGTGCTCGGCGACGACGACGACGCCCATCCCGCCCGCAGCGAGGACGCGGTCGACTACGTACTTCCCGGCAAGGACGTCTCCCTTGGCCACCGGGGCGCTGGATTCAGGAGCGACCACGCGCTCCAAGGATATGGAGCGGTTGCTGGCGAAGCAATCAGGGGGAGCAGGGATTGTTGTACCAGAACATCGGCACCGCCTGGCTCGGCTGCAGGTAGAGCGCGGCGTACTGCTGCGCAGACGAGAGCGCGTTCCGGTAGTCGGTGCAGGCCTGCCCGCAGACGCGAATGCGCCGCGGCGTGCCTTCGGTGAAGTTCCAGCCCGAGGCCGTCGAGTCCTCGCCCGTGCACTGAGCGGAGAACGGGATCTTCACCGACGGCTTCGCCGGGAGCGCGATCGCGTCCGAGTAGGCGAGCGTCGAGTTCGTGTCGAAGGTCACGCCCGAGCTCGGGACGTCGTACGTGCACGTCGCGAGGTCGGCGGTGATCTTCTGGAGCGCGCGGAGCGCGTTCGCCTTGTTCGCGGTGCCGCGCGCGTCGAAGGCCTTGCCGCCGGCGACGAGGTTCGCCTCGTTGAAGATCTGCGCCTGCCCGGCCTCGGGCGTCGCGGGATCGTTCGTGAAGAGGAGCGCGTACGTGTCCACCGCCGGCGTGCCCGTCCGCGCCGCCAGCGCGAGGTTGCTCGACGTCGTGGGCGCGATGCACGCGGGAGCCGTGCTCGCCTTGTCGAAGTCGCGGTTCGAGAGGATCAGCACCGCGCGCTTGGCGTACGCCGCGCCCGCGGGCGAGCTCTGGGTCGAGGTCTGGTTCTTCGCGTACTCGAAGATGCCGGGCAGCGCCGCCGCGAGGTTCGTCGCCTCGTCGGCGGTGCGCGGCGGATGCGCGTCGATCTCGGCGACGACGGCGTCGACGTCCTTGCGCACCGAGCGCGGGGCGCCCGGCGCCGCGACGGAGCAGGCGTTGTCTCCCCCCGGGTAGTAGGCGACGGCGACCTCGGTCGTCGCGAACGCGGGGTCCTCGAGGCCCTTCTTCAAGAGCTCGAGGCCTGTCTGGGTGTCCTCGAAGAGGTCCTTGTTGTTCTTCGTGTCGTCCGCGAGGACGACGAGGAGGCTCGGCGAGGACTTCAGCTCGCGCGCCTGGCACTTGTCGGGGACATCGCCCTTCGGGCTCTGGCCCTGGGCGTCGAGCCCCATCTTGAGCAGGGCGTCCTCGCGACAGAGCGGCTGCGACGGCGCCTTCGAACGGCAGAGCGCGCTCGCGCGGATGCTCGTGATCCGATGCGGCGTCGGCCGCGTCGCGTTCGGGTTCTGCGGATCCGGCCCTTCGCCCTTCACCTGATCGCAGAGGCCAGGCGCGAGCCGGAACTGCTGGGGCTTCGTGGCATCGGGGATGAAGAAGCCCTCCTGCTCGTCGAGGTCGAGGATCTCCACGACCGCGCCGCCGTCGTAGACGACCTCGACGTTCACCCCGTCGCCGGGCGTGGCGAGCGGGTTGGGGATCACCGGGGTCGGCGCGCTCTTCGTGCCCGGGATCGCGTACGTGCAGTCCGCTGGGTTCACGATCGCCGGGGGGATCGCCGGACCCATGCACTCCTTCACGGAGAAGCAGCCGCCGCCCGTCCCGTCGACGAGGTCCGGCGTGTACGGCACGAGCTTGTTCGGATCCTGGGAGGCGTCGTAGCAGCGTCCTGCCTTGCAGGTCCTGTCCGTGCTGCCCCCCGACTCGCAGTCCGTGTCGTAGCAGCCGAACTTGAGCCCCATCGGGAGGAAGAGGGTCTGCTCCGTGAGGTACGGCTGGCGGCTCCGGCGGAGGACGCGGATCCCGTTGTCCCCGACCTTCGCGCCGACGCTCGAGCACGAGCCCATCGCGGGGTTCGCTTCGTCGTACTTGTCCGTGAAGCCGACGACGGAGATCGTGATCGGCGAGGCGGTCTTGGAGACGTCGACGGGGTAGGTGCCGAGCGAGCGAGGCAGCTGTACGCGGCCGTCGTAGACCGGGTAGGCCTGGCAGAACGAGATGATGCCCCCGACGGAGACGTCGACGCGCACCGTCTTCAGATCACGCGGGACCTGCACTTGCGTCGAGATGCCCGCCACGTACTGCGTCTGCTTCTCCGCCTCGCATCCCGACCACGCGAGAGCGGACGCACCGAGGAGACCGAGCGAGAGGGCCTTCGTCGTGATTCTGCGCATGGAGTTCGTCGGATCCTTTTGGCGAGTCAGAAGCGGACCGACGCGGGCTGCGTCGGCACGTTGAAGGGGGGGAGCGTGGTCGATGCGCGGTCCTCGTCCTTCGGCTTCAGGATGAAGTACCCCGCGAGCGAGCCCGCGCCGAGCACGAGGACGGTGCCGATCAGGTAGGGGACGAAGCTCGTGTTCCGGTCCTCGTTGAGGCGCGCGCTCACCGTGCGCTCGCCGCCCTTCGGGACCTCCACGTCGTAGTTGAAGACGTAGTAGCCCTTCTTCTTCACAGCGACCTGGTGCTTGCCCGCGTCGACGGGACCCTCCCAGCGCGAGGAGCCGACGAGGTGGCCGTCGATCTCGATCGTGGCGTCTGCCGGATCGGTCGTGACGAGCAGCTTCCCCTTCCGCTGCTCGCTCGCGAGCTGGAGCGAGAGGCTCACGGGCTCGCCCTCGCGGGCGACGAGCGTCTGCGACGCGGTCGTGAAGTCCATCGCCTCCGCGCTGACGACGTGGGGCTCGGGCGAGACGAGGATCTGACCCTCGTACGGCTTCGTCGCCGTGGCCGCGCCGACCTCGCGCCCGTCGACCTTCACGACGGCGGAGCGAGGGCCGATGACGGCGACGGTGAGGCGCGTGGAGCGAATCAACGACTCCATCTTGAGGCTCACGAGCGGCTCGCGCTTGTCACCCAGAATGGTGGCCGTCGCCTCCGAGAAGCCCGGCTTCACGGCACGGATCGTGTGGCTCGCCGCGGTGAGCCGGACCGGCTCCTTCAGCGGAGACGTGCCCACCTCGGTCTTGTCGACGAAGACGGTGGCGCCGGGCTCGTTCACCTCGATCGTCGCCTTGATGACGAACGGCTCGAGCTGCTTGATGGCGTCCTTCAGCTGCTGCTCTTCTTCGGCGGAGAGCTTCTCGTCGGGAGGGAGCTTCTTGGCCTCCTCCAGCTCGCGCTCGAAGTTGATCATCGCGGCGACGTAGTTCTGGAGCTGCTTCTCCGCGATGGCCACGTTGAAGAGGACGCGCGGGTTCTTGGTCGCGTCGTAGACGCGGAGGAACGCTGCTCGCGCGCCGTCCGGGTTGTTCCGCTCGATGAGGCGGACCCCGGCGTCGAAGTCAGCACGGACGTTCTCCGGGAGCCGATCGCGGAGCGACTTCGGCTTCTTCGGCTGCGCCGCGGCGGTCGTCACGAGAGCGAGCTGCATCGTCGGCACGGTGAGCGCGACCGACAGGACGAGGGCGAGGCTGCGCCTCAGAGGAGCATGCATGCGAGTTTCCGATGGTCCGAGGAACGGCAAGAGAACGGGTGACCCTACGGTCGTACCAGAACCTTCAGCGCTTGATCCCGAGATCGAGCGGGTCGGCGCCCGGCGTCGTGGTCGTCGTCGTCGTCGTCCGAACCGCGGGCGTCCTCCCCGGCACGCCCGGGGCGTGGGCGGCGGAGACCGCGACCGCCGGGCTCGAAGCCGTCGGCGCGCCCGAGCCGGTCGGCGCGTTCGCCGCGGTCGGCGTACCCGAGGTCACCGGGACCGCGGACCCCACGAGCGTCGGCGGCGTGACCGTCTCGACCGGGGGCGCCGTCGTCGTGGCGGTGACCGTGGGCGCCTCCGCCGTCATCCCGCCCGGGCCCGTCTTCCCGGCGCCCTTCGTCATCCCGACGGCGAGGAAGACGACCCCCGCGACCCCCACGGCCGCGAACCCGAGGAAGGCGACCGGCGGCCGCTTGCGCTCGGACGAGGCGTCGGCCGCCGCCGCCGCCGCGTCGCGCGACGCCTCGAGGTCCGATCGCGCGCCCGTGATCGCGACCGCGTTGGGGGTCACCCGGGCGAGGTCGGCGCCGGCGACCGGCATGCTCGCCGACCCGCGCTGGACGAAGTCCATCTGGGTGCTGTTCGCGGCCTCGTCGGGCCGCGCCCGGAGCGAGGCGTCGAGCGGGACGGCCTGCGCGTCCGGGTTCGTCGGGGCACGCGGGCGCATCCCCGGCGCCCCGTCCATCACGACGGTCATCGGCGTGCCCGCCATCACGTCGGTCGTCGGCCGGTTGGCCATCACGCCCGTCGCCGGCCGCGCATCGAGCTGCGAGAAGGCGACCATCGACGGCGGAAGCTCGATCTCCGCGGGAGGGGGGAGCGAGAGGGCCTGCTCGGGCTGGAAGGACTTGATCCGCCCGACGAGCGCGGCGGACCGCGCATCGGCGAACGGCGCGAGCGCGAGGGCCATCTCCGCAGCGCTGGCGAAGCGGTCCCCTGGTTCGCGCGCGAGCGCCTTGTGGACCACCGCGGCGAGCGCGTCGTCGAGGTCCGGCCTCGTCGACTTCACCGGCGGCGGCTCGGCGGTGAAGAGCTTGAAGAGGATCTCCGTGAACTCGCCGCTCTCCGAAAAGAACGGCGTGTGCCCGGTGAGGAGCTCGTAGAGGATGACGCCGACCGAGTAGAGGTCCGAGCGCCCGTCGACGTCCCGCGGGCTCCGCGCCTGCTCGGGCGACATGTAGAGCGGCGTACCCAGCGCCGAGTTCGTCTGCGTGAGCGACGCGCTCCCAGGCTCCTTCACCTTGCTGATGCCGAAGTCGAGGATGCGGACGAAGTCCTGCTCGCCCTCGTGCTTCACGACGAAGCAGTTCGACGGCTTCATGTCGCGATGGATGATCCCGGCCGCATGCGCCGCCTGGAGGCCGCGCAGGATCTGGATCGTGAAGTGGATCGCGCGCGTCGTGGGGAGCCCTGGGGTGCCGTCGCGGAGGAGGAGATCCGCGAGGTCGACGCCCTCGAGGCAGGGCATGACGAGGTAGGGCGCCCCCGACGGCAGCTTGCCCACGTCGTCGACCGGCACGACGTGCGCGCTCTTGATGCGCTTGCTCGCGATGCCCTCGTTGATGAAGCGATCGACCGCGCCGGGGAAGGTCGTGAACTGAGGGTTCATGAACTTCAGCGCGACGGTCGACCGCAGGATGAGATGGGTCGCGCGCGAGACGCAGCCCATGCCTCCCTCGCCGAGCACCTTCTCGATGCGGTACTTGCCGTCGATCACCTCGCCGGGCGGGGGATACGGGTTCGGGGCGGCGACGGCGGTCATGAACGTTCCCAGGATAGAGGGGGTCTGCCCGCTCCGCTAGGGCATGCCGAGGGTCCGAAAGGGGACACCCGAACGGATGACGGAACGTGCGTGCCTGTACGCGGAGGCCTCGCACCCCAGACCGTAGCCGACCGTACCGCTACCGGACTATAAGAGCGCCGCGATGTCCGAATCTCCCGTGAAGCCCGCCGCGACGGTCCCGCCTCCTCACATGCAGCGTCTCGACGAGCTGAACCAGAAGGCACTCCTCGGCGGCGGCGAGAGCCGCATCAAGAAGCAGCACGAGGCCGGCAAGCTCACCGCCCGCGAGCGGATCGACCTCCTCCTCGATCCAGGCTCTTTCGTCGAGATGGACCGCTTCGTCACCCATCGCTGCACCGAGTTCGGGATGCAGGAGCAGAAGGTCCTCGGCGACGGCGTCGTCACGGGGTACGGCCTCGTCGACGGTCGCAAGACGTTCGTCTTCGCTCAGGACTTCACCGTCTTCGGCGGCTCCCTCTCCGGGGCCTACGCGCAGAAGATCTGCAAGGTGATGGACCTCGCGATGAAGGTCGGCGCGCCCGTCATCGGCCTCAACGACTCGGGCGGGGCGCGCATCCAGGAAGGGGTGGAGTCGCTCGCCGGCTACGCGGACATCTTCCTCCGCAACACGCTCGCGAGCGGGGTCGTCCCCCAGATCAGCGCGATCATGGGGCCGTGCGCCGGCGGCGCCGTGTACTCGCCCGCCATCACGGACTTCATCCTGATGGTCGAGAACACGAGCTACATGTTCATCACCGGCCCCGAGGTCATCAAGGCCGTGACCCACGAGGAGGTCACGAAGGAAGACCTCGGCGGGGCGCATTCGCACGCGTCGAAGAGCGGCGTCTGCCACTTCACGTCGGCCGACGACCGCGCCTGCATCGCGCAGGTCCGCGAGCTGCTCTCGTTCCTCCCGTCGAACAACCAGGAGGACCCGCCCTTCCGCCCCACGCAGGATCCCCCCCTCCGCGACGTCCCCGAGCTCGACACGATGATCCCCGTCGAGTCGAACAAGCCGTACGACGTCAAGGACGTCATCCGCGCCGTCGTCGACGACGCGCACCTCTTCGAGGTCGCCGAGGCCTACGCGTCCAACATCGTCGTCGGCTTCGCGCGCATCGGCGGCCGTGCCGTCGGCGTCGTCGCGAACCAGCCCGCCGTCCTCGCCGGCGTCCTCGACATCGACGCGTCGATGAAGGCCGCGCGCTTCGTCCGCTTCTGCGACTGCTTCAACATCCCGCTCGTCACGTTCGTCGACGTCCCCGGCTTCCTCCCCGGCACCGATCAGGAGTACGGCGGCATCATCAAGCACGGCGCGAAGCTGCTCTTCGCGTTCGCGGAGGCCACGGTCCCGAAGGTCACGGTCATCCTCCGCAAGGCCTACGGCGGGGCGTACGACGTCATGGCGTCGAAGCACATCCGCGCCGACGTGAACCTTGCGTTCCCGACCGCGGAGATCGCCGTGATGGGGCCCGACGGGGCGGTCAACATCGTCTACCGGCACGAGATCGCGAAGGCGGACGACCCGGCCAAGGCGCGCGCGGCGTTCATCGCCGACTACAAGGAGAAGTTCGCCAACCCCTACAAGGCCGCCGAGCTCGGCTTCGTGGACGAGGTCATCTACCCGCGAACGCTGAGGCAGCGCCTCCACCGCAGCCTCGAGCTCCTCAAGGACAAGCGAGACTCGAACCCCCCCAAGAAGCACACCAACATTCCGCTGTAGCGGCACGTTCGGCGTCGGCGTCGGCCGGGTGCCGTGTCTCCTCACCACGCTTCGAGGAAGAGGGCGAGGCGCTCTGTGTCCCAGAAGACGTCGTCGACCTCGTCGGAGCCCAAGAACAGGCGCTCGAGCGAGCGTGCGCGAGCCTTCGGGCCGCGGGAGCGCGCGAGGATCGCCTCGACCGCGGATGCGAGGGTGTCCGTCGGCGAGGCCGCGAGCGCGCCGGCGTCCACGAGGTCGCGGAGCAGCCGGTCGCCCAAGGGCGGCGGGTCGGCGCTCCTCGCGGCCTCGCCGACGGCCTCGACGAGCTCGTCGAGGTCCTCGTCGTAGTAGAGAGCGTCGGACTCGAGGCGGTCGGCCCAGTGCTCGAGCCACGCGGTGATCGACACGAACCGGACTGTTCTCTCCGGGCCGTCCTTCCAGTACTCGACGACTTGCCCGAGCGCGCCGCCGGGCGGAGGGTCGAGGTCGAGGCAGAGCATCGTGCCGCCCGCCGTGCCGACGAACGGCAGCCAACCCTCGCTCCACCAGAGTGGTTTCACGGGCCCGACGCTCTGCCCGTCGTTCGGGAGCTCGGGTCCCCGGCCCCATCCGATGTCGTTCATCATCGCGCGCTCCTCGGTGGCCTGCGCGAGTGAGAGCATCTCACCCCTCGCGACGTCGAGGAGCGCGCCCCCGTCGTGCACGCGGTATGCGGTCCGCACCTCACCGGGAAGAGGGCGACCGATGCGAGCTTCCGCGCGCAGGATGTCGTCCTCGGAGGCGCCGCGCCGCATGCGGCGCGCGAGCGGAGTCGCGTGCGCGGCCAACCATCGCTCGATCCTCGACCATGCAGCCACGGTTCGCGTCTCGTCCACGGCGTGCTTCTACGTCGGCATCCGGCCTGCCCTCCCCCCGTTCGCGCCGCGTTCCGCAGCGATGGAGTGTGTGAGCCCTAGCCTAGAGCGCCCAGGAACGGCCGACCCACGACGTCCCGCTGGCGAGACCTGCCGAGTAGGTGCCCGCCCCGCGGAGCGAGCGCCGCGGACCGGACGCCACCCGTGACGCCTCGAGCTCCGCCTCCGCCCGGTGGCGTGCGCGCGCGAGCGCAGCCGTGATCGCCTCGGCGCGCGCTTCGTCCCGTGGGATGCGGAGACGGTGCCGCTCGAGCGCGCTCGCGTCGGCGCGCGGGAGGAAACGCGCGAGGCGCGCGCGCGTGCCGCCATCGGCGAGCGCGTCGCCCCCGGCGGTCGTCGCGGCGGCCACCACCACGAGCGGAGGGAGCGCGTGAAGGAGGAAGCACACGAGGGCCTGCTCGAGGATCACGCCTTCTCCCGTCGCGAGGAGGAGCCACGCCGCGGCCGCGCGCGCCTCGATCGGCGCGAGCGGCTCCCCGAGGACGCGCAGCAGCTCCGCGGAGTCCACCGGCGCCTCGCGGTAGCCACCGACCTGGAGCGACGCGAGGACGCCGAGCCACTCGTCGAGGCCCTGCGCCCCCCGGACGAGGAGCGCTGGCACCTCCGCCGGAACGCGCCGCGCATCCAGCTCCATCAGCCACGCTCGCTGCGCCGCGAGCGGATCGACGCCGACGCCGAGACCGAACGTCATGCTCTCGTCGCCCGCGCCTCGCACCGTGATCACGACGTGGGACCCGCGGAAGAGCCCGACCCGGGACGTCAGATCGAGGTCCGTCACGACGTCGTATGGCAGATAGCCCGCGGGCTCGCCGGAGACCTCGAAGCGCACGCCGCCCCCGTCGAACGAAGGCACGAGGAACGACTTCTCGGATACGGAGACGTCGAACGCCGCCGCGAGCCGGCCCGGGTTCTGCGCCATACCGCACACGGTGGGGCTCCCCATCGCCCGGGTCAACGGCGCGCAGACATGGCACGGGACTTGTCAGCGCGCGCCCAGCCCCGTGGCGTTCCGGCAGGGCCCGCGCCGCGGCGTTCGCCGCGGAACAGGGGACGGGAGCCCCCCGTCGTCACGCGGCGGCGCGGACCGACATCGCCAGGATCTCGCTCATGCGCTCGTGGACCGGCACGCTCATCTCCATCCGCTTGGCGATGTCGAAGCCGAGCGCCATGTTGCCGACCATCCCGCCCATCGCTGCGTTCATGTTCTTCTGCAACGGATCCGCGAAGACGGCGCTCGACTGATCGACCCATAGATCGACCTCCGCGCAGCCGAGGAGCGCCTGCACGAGCGCCGGGTTCTGCTGGAGTTGGTGGCGGACGGCGTTCGGGTCGAACCCGTACACCACGAAGCGGCCGTCGATCTGCGGGATGCCCGTCTGCACTTGCTGCGGGAAGCGGGGGCTCCAGCTCCGTGTCGTGTTCGAGAACATCTCGGCCGCGACCTTGCCGAGACCTCCGAGGCTGCGGTCGGCGACGTGGAACGGGATCCGCGGCGACGCCGTCAGCGCGATCGACCACGAGCCCGAGATCACGCCGCCCTCCAGGGTCGCAACGAAGGCCTGCTCGAAGCGCACCTGCAACCCGCGAAAGTTGCGGACGTACTGGGTGACGCGGTCACGGGCGGAGTAGTCGCTCGCCTCGGCCATCGCCCGCTGGACGTGCATGTCGACGGGCTCCGGCGGGAGGTTCGCGTAGCGGAAGCCGGTGCGGGTGAAGAAGGCGTGCATCGCAGGGCCGGCCGCCGCCGTCGCTTGCTTCCGCTTGCTCATCATCCACACGAAGTAGCCGCCGAAGGCGAGCATCATGAGGACGGGGAAGACGTAGACCTGTGCGTTCACCGAGCATCCCTCCTTGTCGGGTGCATGGGGAGGAGCATACGTCGTGCCGCGCAGGACTCCTCGGAGCCCAGCGCCCGGTGCGCAGATCTCCTCGGGTGCTCGCGGCGCCGATGCACTCGGAGTGAAGCGCGCTTCGTCCGATCCCGCGCTCGCGAAAACTTGGCCACGATCCGCGTTCCTCCTTATGCCGGAGTTCGTCCGGAGGAACACGATGAGCACTGCAAGCGATCGCCGCGCCCCCCATGCCACGCGTATCCCGTTCGATGCCATGGTCGAGGTCGGAGGCTCGCTCGGACCTACGTTCGAGGCCCAGGCCCTCAACCTCTCCGAGGAGGGCATGCACCTCCGCACGGCGTACCTCCCCGAGGTCGGCCAACCGATCTCCTGTCGGTTCGACGCGGGGCACGGGCTCGTCGTCGTCGCCGCCGGTGAGGTCCTGTGGAACCAGGACATGGGCGAGGGCGGTGAGTTCGGGATCCGCTTCACCAACCTGGATACGGCGAGCGCCGCGGCGCTGAGCCGGATCCTCGGCACCGACGACGGCACGGCCGCGGCGGGCGGCCCCCGCGCGGCGCTCGGTCGCAAGGTCCGGCTCCACATCGACGGGCTCGCGTCCCCGATGCGCGCTCGCGTGAAGGAGGCCGACGACACCTGCGTGAAGGCCTTCAGCGAGCTCGGCTTCCTCCAGGTCGGAAAGGCCCTCGAGGTCGAGGACACGCAGACCGGGACGAAGCGGCCCGCACAGATCGACGGCGTCGCCGTGGAGATGGAGCAGGCCTCGCGCATCCCGCAGCTCGTGGTCTCGCTCCGTTACGACGCGGCGGATGCGCGTCCCGGGTATGATTCGGCGGCCCCCGTCACCATCGCGACGGGCCACGCCGACGACGGCTCCGTCGACGTGGAGGAGGGCGAGCCCGAGCACGCTCACGCGGCGGACGATGGAGCGGACGACGAGCCCGACGACGCCTACGCGCCCGAGGCGCCCGCCGCCGCGCGCGCGGCCTCGGCGGTGCCGCCCGCGAACACCCGCGCCTCGCACGACGACCTCGCCGAGGAGTCGGCGAAGCTGAAGAGCCCGCTCGCGCGCACGGCCTCGAAGATCACCCCGACCCTCGAGTCGTGGGCGAAGCGCGCCAAGACGACCATGTCGCTCCTCGCCGCCCGCGCCGCTCGCAAGAACGGCGGCTCCGGTGACGACGTCGCGGTCCCCGTCCGCCGCACCACCGCGCCGGCTCCGGGGGGAGGGCTCCACGCTTCGGGTCGCAAGGTCGTCCGGAGCAGCGTGCCGGACGACACGTTCGACAAGGCCGACCTCCCGCGGTCCGCCCTGCCGGCCGGGATCACGAAGAAGCGCGCGGCGATCGCCGGATCGGTCGGCATCGCCGTCATCCTCGCGGCCGTCGCCATGCGAAAGCCCGCGCCGCCGCCCGCCGCCGCGACGAACGAAGGGGAGGGGACCGGGCTCACCGCCGCCGCGAACGCGCTCCCCGCGGCGCCGCCGGCCCCCGTGGCGCCTCCGATGTCGACCGGCGGTCCGGTGATGATGCCGACGGACGGCATGACCGGCGCTTCGGCCGCCAGCGATCCTGCCGTCGAGACGGGCAGGCCGCACAAGAAGCAGAAGGTGACGCCGTTCGGCAACGGCCCCGTCGGCTCGCACGGCAACATCCTCAAGCTGAAGATGGACGGCGCGATCGAGAAGCTCCTCGGGGCCTCCCAGCCCACGGGCTTCACGGTCGTCATCCCGAACCGCAGGTCGCTCGACGCGGCGGGCCCGCTCGCGTCGAAGGATCCGCGCATCGCCGCGATCCACGTGTCGAACGAGCCGACCGGCGCGGAGCTGACCGTCACGTTCAAGGACGGCGTGCCGAACTACCTCGTTCGCGCGAACGGGGACAACCTGGAGCTCGTCCTCTCGACGAAGGGCCTCGCGACCGACAAGCCAGCCGCGGCCCACGCCGGGCCTCCCGCGAAGAAGAAGCACGCGAAGAAGCGCTGAGAGATCGCGACGGACGCGCGCCCGGGAAGAATCGGACGCGCCTCGGCGTTGCGGAGGGGACCTGCCATGTCTCCCTCCCCACGCGTCCTGCTCGTCGACGACGACCCTGCTCTCCTGGACGCTCTCGCCCTCGCCTTCGAGGACGCCGGGCACGTGGTGGAGACGGCGCCGGATGGGCAGCGGGCCCTCGATCGCGCGCGCCGCGCGGGCCACGGGCTCGACGCCATCGTGAGCGACGTGAACATGCCGGGGCTCGACGGCTTCACCCTCTGCCGCCGGCTCCGCGAGGCCGGCGACGGCGTGCCGTTCGTGATGCTGACGTCTCGCGACGGCGAGATCGACGAAGCGCTCGGGCTCGAGCTCGGGGCCGACGACTACGTCGTGAAACCGTTCAGCACGCGCGTGCTCCTCGCGCGGGTAGCCTCGCTCCTCCGTCGCGACAAGCTCCGGCGCCTCCCGGGGACGAAGGCCGAAGACCGCGTGATCGCGCGCGGCGATCTGCGAATCCTCGTGGATCGAATCGCGGTCCACTGGAGAGACGTCGCGATCCCGGTCACCGTGACCGAGCTCCGCATGCTCCAGGCGCTCGTCGAGCGCGCGGGGATCGTCCTCACGCGTGACCGCCTCCTCGAGCTCGTGCGCGGCGACGGCTCGGTCGTCGCCGAGCGGATCGTCGACACCTACGTGAGGCGGATCCGGCGGAAGCTCGAGTCCGTGGATCCGTCCTTCGACGCGATCGAGACGGTGATCGGCGCCGGCTACCGCTGGAGAGCGTGAGTGCGAGGGCTCCTCGCGACGCTCGGCCGTCTCTTCCGTCCCACGCTCCGCGCGAACGTCGTCCTCATGGTCCTCGCCATGTGGGGACTGCCGCTCGCGGTCGTCGCGGGCTTCTGCCTCCTCGAGCGCGACATCGAGGGCGCCCTCCGGACCAGCGCCGGGGCGACCGCCGCCGAGGTCACGGGCGCGCTCGAACGGCAGGCTCGCCCCGAGGAGCTCCGCGCGGAGCTCGACGAGATCGCCTTCCGGCACACGGCGCGCGTCCGCCTCGTCGAGCTCGACGAGGGCCGCGCGCTGCTCGACGTCGATCGCGACGACGGCGACGACGTCGTCCACCGCGTGGGGACGCTCTTCTTCGGGGCCGACGGCGCGCCGTCCTTGCGCGAGCTCGACGCGTCGCTCCCGCCCGTCCTCGCCCGCGCGGAGTCCGCCGCCGCGCCCACCTCCGGGGAGCCGGAGACGGGGTGCCGGAGCGCTCCGCAGGGGAAGCTCCTCGTGTGTCACGCGACGATGACGTCCACCTATGGAGAGCGGCCGGTCGTCGTCTACGTCCAGGAGTCGTCACGCCGGGCGGCCCGCGCGCTCTACGACCTCCGCTACCACCTCGCGCGGCTGTCGGTCGCGATGCTCCCCATCGCGCTGGTCTTCTCGTGGTGGATGGGCCGCCGCATGGTGCGTCCGCTCGACGCGCTCCGAGGCGCCGTCCTCGCCAAGGCCGAGGAGGCGAACGTGCGCGCCGACCTCGCGCGGGTCCCGTCTGGAGAGGCCTCCGACCTCGCGGAGGCCTTCAACGTGCTCCTCGCGACGGTCGCCGCGAAGGGGGAGGAGCACCAGGCGTTCGTCGCCGACCTCGCGCACGAGATCAAGAACCCGGCCGCGGCGATCCGGGCGTGCGCCGAGAGCCTCGCGACGAGCGAGCCGGACCCCGCGCGCATCGCGCGCATCGCGCGCATCCTGGAGAGCTCGAGCACGCGCCTCGATCATCTCGTCTCCCAGTTCCTCGAGCTCGCGCGGGCGGAGGCCGGGCTCCGCGGTGAGGAGCGAGGCCGCGTGGATCTGGCGGCGCTCGTCCGCGGCGTCGCAACGACGCTCGAGGGGACGACGACGGCACGGCTGCACCTGGCCGTCGGTCCGGCGACGGTGATCGGCGCTGCCGGGCGGCTCGAGTCCGTCGTCCGGAACCTGCTCGACAACGCGGCCTCGTTCGCTCCGGCGGGCGACGTCTTCGTGACGCTCTCGTCGGCGCGAGGGAGAGTGAAGCTCGACGTCGAGGACTCCGGGCCCGGCATCGCGGAGGCCGACCTCCCCCACGTCTTCGACCGCTTCTTCACGACCCGCGCGCGCGGAGCACCTGGTGGGCGAGGGGGGACGGGCCTGGGGCTCGCGCTGGTCAAGGCCGTCGCCGAAGCGCACGGAGGCTCGGCGAGGGCCCTCCCGTCGTCCCGCGGCGCCGTCTTCCGTGTGGAGCTGCCGGCCGCTCCACACGCGGTTCACACGACCGCCGTCGAAGCTTCATCGCCCGTCCCCCGCATCGTCGAGCCGGCCTCCTAGCTTCGAGGCATGAACACCCTCGTCACCCTCCTCGACATCGCGTGTGGTCGACCCATCCCCGACGCCGACAGCGGACGCTCGCGGCGCCTCGAGCTCATCCTCCTCGCGCTCCTCGCCTCGCTCGTCTTCGCGGGCCTCTGGGGCCTAGCCGTGGGCAGCGCGTCGTTCTCGTTCGCCGTCGCCAATGCCTACAAGGTGCCGATGGTGGTCCTGCTCTCGTGCGCGTTCGCGGCACCCGCCGGGCTCCTCGCGTGGCGCGTGAGCGGCCCCGCGGTGCGCGGCTCGGATCTGGCCCTCGGCTTCGCCGGGTCGATCTTCGGCGGCGCGACGGTGCTCGTCGTGCTCGCGCCCCTCGTCGCGCTCTACGAGCACTCGAGCGCGTGGGCAGGACCGCTGCTCGGTGTCGGCTCGGCGGCGCTCGCGATGATGACCGCCGTGGTCCTCTTCGTGCGCGGGGCGATGCGCCGCCTCCAACCGGGCTCGCGGCGCAGGACGGTGCTCGTCCCGGTCGTCGTCACGGTGCTCATGCAGCTCGCGACGCTCCTCCAGCTCGCCGCCGTCGCGGCGCCGATCATCCCGGGCGGGACCGCGCTCAGCGGCGGTGTGGACGGGCTCGCCCGATGAGCGCCCTCCTCGGGGTGCGGCCACGAGGCCCAGACGAGGTCGAGGTCCGTCCCCAGGCCGCGCTCGTCCCCACCGCGCTCGTCGCCGCGCTCCTCGTCGCGGGGCTCGTCGCCGGGTGGCGGCGCATCCGCGGGAAGGCCGCGGTCGAACGGGCGGACGCGCTCCTCGCCGCGGAGATCGGACGGCTCCGCCGGCCCTCGGACCGCGACCGCGGGTCGACTCCCCCATGACATCGCTGTCGTGGGGGCCGGTACCGGATGCGGACAGGCCGCGCCGAGCCCCGAGCGTTCGCCGGTTTCTTCGCGGAAATCGGCCCTAGGGGTAGCGTCGGCCTGCGCCATGGGGACGGCGCGCCGATTGCTACTCCTCTCCCCGCGCCGCCATGAACCACGACGTCCTTCGCATGCTGCTTCCGCTCTGGGGTGTTGCCTTCGTTGCCGGGTTCGTGTTGACGGTCGCGAGGTAGCCCCCGCTCTCGCGTGGATCGGCCCGGATCGCGGGAGGCTCCTCATGCGAAGGTTCACGTCGCACGTGTAGGCGTTCGTGTGTCCCTCGTGATCCCGGACGGTTCCGGGGGACGCGGGTTTGATGTGATGGGAATTTTCCAGTAGGAACGTCCTTTGCGGAACGTCCTTCCCGGAGGTTCCCCATGCACGTTTCTCCTCTCGACCGTCGCTTCGCCGCGCTCGTCTCGCTGCTCGGCGCGTGTGCCGTGGCGATCCCGGAGTGGACGCCGGCTCCGGCGCCGGCGGGTGCGGGCCAGGACGGTGACGGCTGCGCGCCCGGCAAGTCTCCGCCGCTCGCGTCGAACCCGCTCGCCACGTGCGCGAAGCACGACGAGGTGCACGTCCCCGATCTCACCGCCCTGGGCTCTGCCGAAGGCACGTCGCTGAGGACGGCCAGCGTGCGTCCCCTCGACAACGGCGCGCCGATGGCCGCCGCGGCCCCGAGGAGCTGCGCCTCGAAGGTCGGTCCCGGCGTCGCCACGTGCGGCGCGGCCGGCGACCAGGACTGCTGCAAGGTCGCTCGCGTCCCCGGCGGCAAGGCGGGGACGATCTCCGTCGCGGCCTTCGACCTCGGCGTCTACGAGGTCACCTCGGGCCGCTTCGCGGCGTTCGTCGCCGCGACGGGCGGCAACCTCCGCAAGGCCGCCGAGGACGGGAAGTGGCCGGGATGGAAGGCGGGCTACACCGCGAAGCTCGCGGCCTCGCGCGCGGAGATCGACGCCGAGCTCGGCCCGAAATGCACGAATCGGAGCAACGTGCGCGACTTCGGCGCGCTCACGTGGCCGTCGGCAGACGTCGAGGCTGCGGTCGACTCACTCATCACCGATGCGAACGCGCGAGCCGCCGACATCCGCGCCGACGCGCGCGCCGATCGTCTCCACCAGAAGCCGATCAACTGCACGAGCTTCTGGACTGCAGCCGCCTTCTGCGCCTGGGACGGCGGGCGCCTCCCCTCGCCCGACGAGTGGGCCTTCGCGGCGATGGGCGGCGACGAGAACCGGAAGTACCCGTGGGGCGCCGACCTCACGCGGGACAAGGTCGTCACCGACATCGGGATGAAGGGTGACTTCACCTGGCCGGAGGACTTCCCGTTCTCGGGCAACGGCATGAACGCCTACCACATCGCGCCGCCGGGTCGGAAAGCGGGCGACCGTGCGCGGTGGGGCCATCAGGACATGGGCGGAAACCTCGTCGAGTGGACCGACGCCGGGAACGTCGAGCTCACGACGACCGTGCGCGGCGGATCATGGGAGGGACACCCGCCTGAGAACACGACCGTCTACGGGAACTACCCGAACGACCGCACCTATGGCTCGCTCGGCTTCCGGTGTGCGTACGGGGCCGCGCCGATCGCCGCGCCGCCGCCGCCGCCGCCGCCCGCTCTGGTGGACGTGCGGAAGAACCTCGATCCGAACGAGCCGGTCGCCTTCCGGATCCCGAGCACGGCGCCCGCGGGAGGAGGCGTCGCGCTCTTCGCGTGCGCTGGCTTCGCCTCGAACGACGCGACGTGCGGAGGGCAGGGCGCGGGAAAGGCCCTCGGCTTCGCGTATGCGACCGCGGCGACGGGGCTCCTCCCGATCTACCGGTGCGGCGCGATCTCGACGACGCTGCCGGACGTCTGCGCCCGCGCGAACCAGCCCATCGCGGGGACGACGGGCTTCGCGATCCCCGGCCCGCCGAGCGCGTGGCTCCGCGGCGTCTACCAGGCCGCCCTCGCGCGTGACGTCGACGTCGTCGGACACGAGGGGTGGCTCACGCTCGTCGACCGCGGCGGATGCGGCACGGCGACGCTCGGACAGGTCACGCGCGGGGTCCTCCTCTCGCCGGAGCTCGCCGCCCGAGGCCTCTCGAACGAGGCGAAGGTCGAGGCGCTCTATCGCGCGGGGCTCTCTCGCGCGCCCGATGCCCAGGGCGGGCCGGCGGCGGCTTTGCACCTCGCGTCGGGTCTCCCGTTCTCCGCGCTCGTCGACGGCCTCGTAGGATCTCCGGAGTTCGCTTCGCTGAGCGCGGCACGCTGCTCGCTCTAGCGGAGCCCGCGGCCCTTCCTCGTCGCGCGAGGGAGGGCCGTCGCGCTGGTCGCGACGAGGTCCCACGCGTCGCGCTCGCCCGCGGCGAGCCGGACGGCCCCGGCGTAGGCGATCATCGCCGCGTTGTCGGTGCAGCTCGCGACCTCCGGGACGTACGCGCGGATCCCGTGCGCGCGCGCGAGCTCCGCCGTCCGCGCGCGGAGCTCGCGGTTGGCGGCGACGCCGCCGCCGAGGACGACGGCGGTGACGCCCTCACGGACGGCGGCGGCGACGAGCTTCTTCGCGAGGACGCCCGTGACGCTCGCCTGGAAGGACGCGCACAGATCCGCGAGCCCCTTCTCGGTAGAGGGGACACCCCTCTCGCGGACGAGCGAGGCGACCTGCGTCTTGATCCCCGAAAAGCTCATGTCGAGCGACGTCGTGTGGCTCATCGGAGCGGGGAGGGGGACCGCCTTCGGATCTCCGTCCTTCGCGAGCCGATCGATCGCGGGCCCGCCGGGGTACCCGAGCCCGAGCAGCTTGGCGACCTTGTCGAAGGCCTCTCCGGCGGCGTCGTCGCGCGTGCCGCCGAGCTCCTTCACGCGGCTCGCGCTCGGCCCGTCGACCCGGTAGATCGCCGTGTGGCCGCCCGACGCGAGGAGGGCGACGAAGGGGAAGGGCGGAACCTCGTGCTCTCCCTCGCCGCGCCTGAGGAACACCGCGAGCAGGTGGCCGACGAGGTGATCGACCCCGACGAAGGGGGTCTCGTTCGCCCAGGCGAGGCCCTTCGCGAGCTGCACGCCGACGAGGAGCGCGCCGACGAGCCCCGGACGATTCGTCACCGCGATTCCGTCGAGATCCTTCGCCTCGAGACCGGCGCGGGCGAGGGCCTCCCTGACGACGTGGCCCGCGTTCCGGAGGTGATCGCGCGAGGCGAGCTCGGGGATGACGCCGCCGTACGTCGCGTGGAGCTCCACCTGGCTCTGGACGACGTCCGAGAGCACCCGGCCGTTCTCGTCCACGACCGCGGCGCCGGTCTCGTCGCAGGAGGACTCGATGCCGAGCACCCTCACAGCTCGCAGGGCCCTTCGCGACGCTGGAGCGTGAAGACGCCGAAGAGCGGCGGCGTCGCCGGAGGGCCCTCCTGCGGCGCGCCACGCATCATCCGGACCTCGACCTCGCCGCTCTGCATGAGCGAGACGATCGCCATCACGTCGACGCCCGGACCGCCGTCCTCCTCTGGCGTCGCCACGTAGAGCAGGTTCCGGCGCCGACCGTCGCCGAAGGAGAGCGTCGAGATCGGATCGTGCCACACCTGCGGGATGGGCCGGAGGGCCGTCCCGCGGAAGCGCCCGTCGCTCGTCGTGATCGTGCCCGGCGCGTCCTGGAGGCGCGTCGTGTCGAGCGTGAGGCAGAGGCGCGTCCCGAAGGCGACGCCGCTCCGGACGAAGCTCCCCGCGACCACGGCGCCGACGTAGTGGTCGCGCCCGCGCGTGTCGAACGCATCGACGTCCCGGCAGGCGGACGCGGACGCCAGGACGAGCGCGAGGGTGACCGAGGCGCTTGCGCGGTTCATTTCCCCGAACGGACGCGCACCGCCGTCTCACGGACGCGAGGCTCCGGATCCGACTCGGCCATCTTCGCGGCGAGCGAGGCCGCCGATCCCTTGTCGTACGTCGCGACCGCGAGGAGGGCCGCCTCTCGCACGAGCGCGTAGCTCTCCTTCGTCGCGGCCTCGACGAGGCGCGGCGTGGCCTCGTTCCCTGCGCCGGCCCTGCCGAGGCGACCGAGCGCCTGCGCCGCGAGGACACGCATCGCCCAGCTCTCGTGCCCGCGCATCACCTTCGTGACCGCGAGGACGGCGCGGGCGCCCCCGCCCTTGCCGATCGACGCGAGCGCGACGCGCTGCACGGCCTCGTTCGGATCGGTCACGGCCGAGGCGATCGCCGCCGTCGCCGCATCCGACGACGAGCGCGCGAGGAGGGCGATCGCCTTGTTGCGCACGACCGGGTCGGGGTGACGCGAGAGCTCGACGATGCCGGGCTCGAGGGCGACCGCGATCTCCTTCGCCTTCGCGCGTGCCGGCGCGAGCTCGGGCTCCTCGCCCTCCCCGAGGAGAGGCTCGAGAGCGCCTTCGCGCGTCGAGAAGGCATCGAGGACCGCCCGCGCGCGCTCGGTCGAGGTCGCGAGCGCGCTCTGCGCCGAGCGCTCGATCGCTTTCGCATGGGTGAGGACGGCGGCGGCGCGATCCTTCGGCGCGAGCCCGCGCGGCACGAGCTGGTCGAGGGTCGACTCCGCGTCCACGCCGTCGCTCGGGACGGGGAGGGGGTCGGGCCGCGCATCCGACGCGCCCTTCGTCGCGAGGAGCACGAGCGCCGCCGCGCCGGCCTGGCGGAGAGCCGCGTCGTTCCGCGCGCCGCGTCCGATCTCCGTGTCTCCCGCGAAGAGGGAGTCCGTGATCGCGAAGAGGGCCGCGCGCCCGCCCGGGGCCTCGCCCTTCGGCGCGCCCAGCCTCGCGAGCGCGAGGACCGCCATCTGCCTCGGGAGCACGTCGGTGCCCTCCGCGATCGTGACGAGGGTCGTCGCTTCTGCCGGGTCGCCGAGCTCTCCGAGCGCATACGCCGCTGCGGCCCGCGCGGGGGCGCCGACGTCCGGAGACCGCGCGGACTGCACGAGGAGAGCCTGCGAGCCCTTGTCCCTGAGCGCGCCGATCCCGAGCAGCGCGAACGCCCGCATGCTCGGCGTCCCGCTCCCCGCGACCCGGCGGAGGAGGGGGATTGCCCGCTTGTCTCCGAGCTTCGCGACCGCCCAGCTCGCGGCGACCGCGACGTCGTCGGAGCCCATCGCGCCCTCGCCGTCCTGCTTCGGGAAGAGCAGCTGCTCGTACTTCGGGAGGAGGGCCGTGTCGCGGAGCGCGCCGCACGCCAGCATCGCGCGCGTGCGGAGGGTCGCCTCGCCCTGGCCCGTCGCGAAGGCGAAGAGGGCGGGGCCTGCGTTCTTGTTCTGCACGTAGCCGAGCACGTCGATCGCGACGCGCTGCTGCCCCGCGTCCCCGTCCGCGAGCGCGTCCAAGAGCGGCTTCACCGCGCGGCCGCCGATGCGGGCGAGGGCCACGCGCGCGTCGTCCGCGTCCTTCCCGGTGCCGTGCTTGACGCGCTGCACGAGCGCGAACGTGAGGTTGCCGTAGATGTCGACGAGGAGCCGCCGGTAGACCTTCTTCTGCGGGTTGCCGATCGCGAGCGGGAGGAGCTCCTGCTCGAGCGACTCGAGCGTCCCCTTCCCGAGGTTGATCTGCATGGACAGCCGCGAGGCGCGCGAGACCAGCTCCTCGTCGGGCGCGGCCCGGATGACGCGCCGGAAGAGGCGATCGGCCTCGTCGCTCTGCCCCTTGGCGAGCAAGAGGTCGGCGAGCTCGAGGTAGACGATGAAGAGGCGGTCGTTCTTCTGGATCGCCGCGCGGAACTCGACGATGGCGCGCTCGGCGTCTTGCCGCTGGCGGTACATCTCGCCGAGGCGTCGGTGTCCCTCGGCGTCGTCCGGGTTCAGCTCGACGGCGCGCGCGGCGTACTTGATCGCGTCGTCGTCCTTGTTCACCTGGAACGCGTACTGCGCCATGCGCTGGTAGAGCTGGCGTGCGCTCTTCGGATCGACGGAGACGAGCTTCTCGAGGACGGCGATCGCCTCGACGAGCTTGTTCTGCTGGACGAGCACGCGTTCGAGGGCGAGGTAGCTGCCTTCGTCCCCCGGGGCGGCCTCGATGACCTTCCGGAGCGTCGCCTCCGCGTCGGGGAGCTTCCGGAGGTGGAGCTGCACCTCGGCCAGCATGCGCCCCGCCTCGACGTCCGGCGGCCGCTGCGCGAACTTCGCGACGAGCGGCTGCACCTGCTGCTCGAGCACGCGCTCGAACGACCACAGCGTGACGATGCGCGACCGCGCCTCGCGCGCGAGGAGCTTGTCGTTTCCGGCTTTCGCCTTCTCCGAGAGCTCCTGCCAGAGCGTGCGCGCCTCGCGGAAGCTCTTGGCGCGCTCGAGCGCGCTCGCGAGCTGCTTCTTCGCGGGGATGCTCGCCGGGTCGAGCTGCACGGCCTCCCGGAACGCCGCGAGCGCGTCCTGCGTCATGTCGTGCTCGAGGTACACCTCGCCGAGCGCCGCGAGCGCGCGCGCGCGCGGCTGCACCGTGGTGAGGATGCGCTTCCAGGTCTGCACCGCGAGCGGCACGTTGCCGTCCTGGAAGTAGCGATCGCCGAGGTCCACGAGGTGCCCTGGGTCGCTCCCGCCGACCTGCGCGAGCCGCGTGAGCACGCGGAGCGACCTCTCGTTCTCGCCGATGCGCCCGTAGAAGTCGGCGAGGCGGGACAGGACCTCGTCGTCGGTCTGACCGCGGGCCTCGAGCTCGCCGAGGAGGCGGAGCGCGCGCGTGCGATCCCCCCGCTGCATGAGCGCCTCGCACTGCTCGAACACGAACGTCGGGTTGTTCGGGGCCGCCCGGATGAGGGCCTCGTACTCGGCGATCGCCTTGTCGAGCTCGCCCTGCGATTGCAGGACGCGGATCATCTTGAGGCGGAGGTCGATGTGCCGCGGGTTCACCGCGAGCGCCTTCTTGTACGTCTCGAGCGCCTTCGTGCTGTCGCCCGTCTCCTCGTAGAGCGCGCCGAGCAGCGCGAGCCGCGCGAAGTCGCCCGGGCGCTCGTCCTCGAGCTGCTTGATGAGCGTCGGGAGCTGCTGATCCGCGCGGTACACCTCGGTGATCGTCTCGTAGATCGTCGCGCGAACCGCGGCCTCCGCTCCGGCGACCTGGAGGGCGCGCTTCAGCGTGGCGAGCGCCTCCTGGTTCTTGTGCGCCTTCGCCTGCGCCTTGCCGAGGTCGGTGAGCGCGGGCGCGAGCGTGCGGTTGTCGCCGGTCGCCGCGGCGACGAGATCCTTGAGCTCGGTCTCTGCCTTTTCGTACTCGCCCCGCTGGAAGAGCTCGCGCCCGAGCGACCCCTTCACGAGGAGACTCGTCGGCTGGAGCTTCACGAGCTGCGTGTGAAACTGCTTCGCGCCGGGGTAGTCCTTCGCCTCGAGGGCGAGGGTCATGAGCGTCTGGAGCGTCTGCTCCTTCTGGGAGCTCTCGGTCTGGAGGGCGAGCGCCTCCTCGTAGCGCTTCCGCGCGGCGGCGACGTCCCCGCGATCCTGGAGGAGCTGGGCGAGCGCCAGGAGCGCGACCGGATCGCTCCCCTTCAGCGCGATCGCCTTCTCGAACGTCTTCACCGCCTCGTCGGCGCGGCCGTCGATCTTGTAGATGCTGGCGAGCACGACCGTCGCGGCGTACGCGTCTGCCTGGGCGGCGCGGCCCTCGAAGTCCTTCACGAGGTTCGTGATGTTGCCGTCCCGATCGCGATAGAGCTGCGCGAGACGTGAGACGGGGAAGGGGTCCCCCGGCTTGGCGAGGACGATCTTCGTGTAGCGCTCGATGAGGGCGTTCGCCGACGCACCGGCGTCCGGGCTCGCGGGCCTCCCTGCGGGGGCGGGACCACCAGGTCGCGCGGGGCCGGGCCTGCCAGGACCTGGCTTCGCCGGGCCGGCCGGTGGCTTCTTCCTCCCGCGCGGGTCGAAGTCCTGCGCCGCGGCGTCCCGCGCGAGGACGGTCAGCGCGAGGGCGAGGGACGTGAGCGCGGTCAGCCGGCGGAGACGCACTCCTCCAGCGTAGCCGGGATCCCTCCCCCTCTCCACCTCGTCAGCCGGCAGCGCGGGCGAGCTCGACGGCGCAGAAGAACGCCGCCGCGGCGATCGCGGACGTGACGAGCGCGCCCCGCACCCCGCCCGCCTCGTCCCCTTCCCACTGGCGGACGGCGTGCTTGACGCGACTGCCGCCGACGAGCGCGGCGGCGACGGCCATCGCGCCCTGGGCCACGAGGTTGAACGTCCCCGTCGCGGCCGCGAAGAACCGCGCGACGGGCCAGCCGTCCGGGCGATGGAAGACGGCCATCAGCACGGCGACCCCGAGGAGGGCTGCGACGCCCACGCCGCTGATCGCGACGACGCGCCCCGTGGGCGCACCCTCCCCGAGGTCCTCGGTCGCGGCGAGCTCGCGGACGGGCGCCCGTCGCGTCGCGCTCGGATGGGCCGCCGTGGCGTGTCCGCCGCGCGAGAACGGCGAGACGGCTGCAGGGGCGCCGCGCTCGGGAGGCGCGTCGATCGGCACCGCGATCGGCAAGCGCTCGGACGGAGGCGCCTCGCGCGGCGCGTCGACCTCGGTGCGGCTCGCCCCGAAGTCCCTCGTCGCGAGCCAGGGGAGGCCGGGAGAGGCCGGGATGTCGAGCTCCGGGATCGCGCCGACGACCGAGGGCACGACCGATCGGCGCTGGGTCGGCTCGATCTCGGCTCCGTCGAGCGCGTGGCGCAGGTCTCGCGCGAGCTCGGCGGCCGTGGGGTACCGGTCGTCGGGCTTCTTCCGGAGGCAGCGCTCGACGACCCGGGAGAGCGACGCGGGGACCGACGGCGCGACGCTCGCGAGCGTGGGCGCGTCGTCGGTCACGATCGCGACGAAGAGCGCCGGAGCCTCCGTCTGCGCGAAGGGCAGCCGCCCGGAGAGGACCTCGAAGAGCATGACGCCGAGGGCCCAGATGTCGCTCCGGGCGTCGGCGTCGCGCGCGCCTCTCACCTGCTCCGGCGGCATGTACGCGGGCGTCCCCATCATCACGCCTACGTCGGTCGCGCGGATGTCGGTCGTGTGGACCTTCGAGATCCCGAAGTCGAGCAGCTTTGGAACGGTCTTCGTCCCGACCCTCGACACGAAGACGTTGTCTGGCTTGATGTCGCGGTGCACGACGCCGCGGGCGTGCGCCTCGGCGACGGCGTCGATGATCGGCAGGACGAGCCCCTCCACCTCGTCGAGCGAGAGGGTGCCGCCCTTCTTCGCGAGGTGGTGCGCGAGGTCGTCGCCGTCGAGGAGCTCCTGCACGAGGAAGGGGACGCCGTCCTCGGTCTTGCCGAGATCGACGACGTCGACCACGTTCGCGTGGCGCACGAGGTTCGCGGTGCGCGCCTCGCGGAGGAAGCGGTCGACGACGCCTTCGTTCTCGGCGTGCTCGGACCGGAGCAGCTTGATCGCCACGGCACGACCGACCTGCTCGTTCACCGCGCGGTACACGTAGCCCATCGCACCGGCCCCGAGGAGCGCCTCGAGCCGGTACTTGCCGGCGAGCAGCTGTCCGACGCGGGGGTCCTCGGCCACGGCCTCCGACGATACAGGTCGGTCGACGGGCCCGTCTCGCGCATTTCAGCCTCGCCGTGGCGCGCACATCCGGTCACCGAGGCCATCGACGGCGTGGTAACCCCCGGGGTGCATGAAGCGGCCGATTCGAGGCGTCGTCGCGGTCTCTCTCCTCGCCCTCGTCTCGTGCCGCCGTCCCGCTCGCGTCGAGGCCGACGCGAGCGTCGGTGTCGACGCGGCGCGCGAGGTCTCGGTGGTCCCCGTGGCCGTCGACGTCACCGCGAACGCCTCGACGGTGTGGGACGCAGGACCTTCCGTCGTCCCGGCGGGCGAGGTCGACGGCGCCGCCCTCCGCGCGCGCCATCGCGCTCGCCTCGTGAAGGACACGAGCGCGGTCGCCGTCCTCCGCGGCGGCAGCGCGCGCGAGCTCGGACGGCGGATCTGCGAGGCGAAGGTCCCGCCTCGCGCGAAGGACACGCCGATCCTGATCAAGCCCAACCTCGGCGGCTTCGAGTGGTTCAAGGATCCGGCGAAGTCGGGCGGCGACGACGGCGTCCGCGGGCGCATCACCGACCCGGAGTTCGTGCGCGGGATCGTGGAGTGTCTGAAGGCGCGCGGCCACACGAAGATCACCGTCGCCGAGGGGTGGGGCGCGACGCACGCCGACTTCCAGAAGCTCGCGAAGGTCTCGGGCTACGAGGCCGTGACGACGGAGCTCGGCGTTCCCCTCGTCGCGATGGACGACGACGGGGTCTTCGACGTCGAGGGAGACCAGCCCGGCAAGCCCCTCCGCGTCCGCGGCATGGAAGGGAGCCACGCGCCGACGCTGCTCGTCCCGAAGATCCTCGCCGAGCACCTCGACCGCGGGCTCTTCATCTCGGCGCCCAAGATCAAAAACCACCGCTTCGGCGTCACGTCCGTCGCGATCAAGGGCGGCCAGGGCACCGTCATGCTCTCCGACGCCTCGCCCGCGTTCCGCCAGAAGTGGCGGATGCACAGGGAGCTCGGCGACGCGCTGACGTTGCTGAAGAGCGACCCGGAGGCCGGCAAGAAGGCGTACCTCGCCTCGCTCGAGGTCTTCGCCGAGCGGATGGCCGACGTCCTCGAGGTGAACGCGCCCGACGTCGTCCTCGCCGAGGGCGCGCCGATGATGGGCGGGGACGGGTTCGGCAAGCGCTGGCCGTCGGCGGAGAGCGTCGCCGTCGGCGGCACGAACCCGATCCTCGTCGACCGCGTCGCCGCCGAGCTGCTCGGGGTCTGGGACAACGAGGCGCTCGCCCGCGAGCTCGGGGGCCACCGGACGTCACCGCTCCTCACGACGGCCGCGAAGCGCTTCGGCGTCGCGATCGACAGGCCCGCGGTCGAAGGCGACGGCAAGGACCTCCTCGCGACCCGCCGGCCCGTCCACTACGTGTCGATGAGCGGCTTCGCGCTTCATGCCGACGAAGGAGGCGAGGCTGCCGCGCGTCCCGAGGCGCGTGCGCTCGGGATCACGGAGGGGACCCTCGTCGTGGACGGCGTGCGCGAGCCCGCGTGGGACAAGGCTCCGGTCGTCTCGTTCGACACGGACTGGTCGGGCAAGCCGACGGGGGTTTTGACCCGTGTGCGCTTCGCCTGGTCGGAGCGCGCGCTCACCATGCTCTGGGAGCTCGAAGGCGCCGGGCTCTCCGTCGACGCGTCGCGCCCGGCCGACGTGGAGCGGCCGAAGCTCTACGAGGAGGATTGCGTCGAGCTCTTCCTCGCCCCCGATCCGGCGATCCGGAAGCGCTACCTCGAGGTGGAGCTCGGCCCGCGCGGGCACTTCTTCGACATCGACGTCGACCGGACCGCGAAGCCCGCGAAGAGCGACGCGGCGTGGTCGAGCGTGCCCACGATCGCGACGAGGGTCGACCCCGCGGCGCGCACGGCCACGATCGAGGTCGCCCTTCGCGCGCCGGAGATCACGTCGGCCCTCCGCAAGGGCGCGCGTCTCCCGCTCGGTCTCTACCGGATGGAGGGGAAGGGCGAGCGCCTGTATCTCGCCTGGAGCCCGACGCGCACGAAGCGCCCGGACTTCCACGTTCCCGACGCGTTCGGCACCCTCGTCCTCGAGTGAGGCACGCGACCGGCGCGGCGCGTCCCCGGCTCAGCGACCGCCGAGACCGAAGGCCGTACCCATGTCGAACGTGACCCAGCCGAGGTCCTTGCCATCGACCGTCATCTTGGCGGGGCCAGAGAGGTCGTCCTCGTTCGCAGGCATGTAGAGCTTGAACTGCGCGACTTCGACGCCGTCCTTCAGGAACGTGTAGACGCCGAGCTCCTCCTGGTGCGTGACCTGCGCGTCCGGGTCGGGGAGGCTGTCTGCGAAGGCGCTCACCCACGTGCGGACGACGTTCGGGCTCTTCGTGGAGCCCTCGTCCGTCCGCTCGAGCTCGTCGACGCCCTCGAGCATCTCGCCGACGTCCTTGCCGAAGGCGCGCTTCACGCTGCCGTCCTTCAGCGCCACCGTGAAGACCTTGGTGCCCACGGTGAGGTAGGCGTCGCCGCAGCGTTGGAGCGCTCCGAGGTCCTTGCCGTCCTTGTCGAGGAACTTGATGCTCCACGCCGGCGGGCAGCGCGGAACGCCGTTCGCGGGCGTCAGCTCGCCGAGCTGGAGGCTCTCGGTGAGGGCCGCGAGCTTGTTGACCTTGGTGATCGACGTGGTCGTGCCGCGTTCGAGGAGGACCGCCGAGGTCGTCGCATCCGCGATCGCCTTGCGAACGTCGACGTTCGTGGCGCCCTGGCTCGACGCGCCCTGCGCGTCGCCTGCGTCCTCGGACGGAGGGGCGGCACAACCGACGAGGGCCGTCACCGCGAGGGAGAGCGAGAAACCGAGGGTGCGGAGGGTCGAGCGCATGATTCCCCACCTTGGAGCAGGAACCGGACCACGCCCTTGACGTCGGCACGCCCGAGCGATTCCGTGGCGTTCGACAGCCGCTCGCCCCCTCGAGCGAGGGATCGATCTCGAACTGGGATCACCTTCGGCGCGGCCGCGACGGCACCGCCGCGACGCTCACGCGATCTGCGCGTGCGCGAGCCACGCCTCGAACCGCGCGTCGGCGTCCGCGAACGGGCTCTCCACGTCCCGCTTCACGAGGACGCCGCCCGGCACCCGCACCAGCGTGACGCCCGGCGGCGGCGGGCGGGGGAGCGCCCGCATGCGCGCCGAGGGGACGAGCATCCTCCACGTGACCGCGTGGGCATGGCCCTGCATCTCGAGGACGTCCTCGTCCACGGATCGCGGCTCGGGCTGCACCGACACGACCGCCGCGGCGCACCCTTCGAGCTCCGTCGCCGCCTCGACGAGCGTGCTCGCGGCGAGCGCGACCGCCGCCTCCGCCTCCGAGCGTCGCGGACGCTCCAGACAGAGCCCCACGCGGACCTTCACCTCGTCCTCCGGCTGGCTCGCGATCCAGAAGACCGGGTCGCCCGGGAGCGCGAAGGACGAGCCCGCCGAGAGCTCCACGCTGCCGCCACGCGCGAGCTGCGCCGCCTTGACCGTCGCCGTCTGCGAGAAGCGGGCAGGCAGGACCTCCCGGCGCGTCCCGCGCGTCACGCGGACGTGGAGCCCCTCGTTCGGGCAGAAGGCCTGCACGAACGTGGAGAAGAGCTCGCTCGTCGTCTCCAGCGACGCCTCGGCGTCGAACGACAGCGAGCACACGAGGAAGCGCCGTTCCCGCATCACCGCCCTCTCGCCGCGCGCGCCCCCTGGGACTACGCTAGGCCCGTCATGCCGTTCTACCAGACCCCTCCCGCCCTGGGGAACCAGTACGTGGAAGACGACGTGCTCCGCCGCTACCTGCGGCACACGCTGCCGCCTGACGTGCTGAGGCGTGTGGAGCCGGAGCTCCTCGAGCTCGGCGAGCTCGCAGGTGGGGATCTGTTCCGGCAGTCGGTCGAGCAGCGAAGCGACGAGCCGAAGCTCGTGCCCTGGGATGCCTGGGGAAACCGGGTCGATCACATCGAGCTCTCCCCGCTGTGGAAGCGGGCCGCGCGGCTGACCGCGGAGAAGGGAATCGTCGCCACCGCCTACGAGCGGAAGAGCGGCGCCCTCTCGCGCGTCCACCAGTTCGCGTTGCTCTACGTCATCGACCGGGCGTGGCACGTCTACTCCTGCCCCCTCGCGATGACGGACGGCGCGGCGAAGACGCTGCTCGTCTCGAAGAACCAGGCCCTCGTGGAGCGCGCCGTCCCCCGCCTCACCAGCCGGGACCCCGAAGCGGCGTGGACGAGTGGGCAGTGGATGACGGAGCGAACGGGCGGCTCCGACGTCGGGATCTCGGAGACGGTCGCGCGCGCGGACGGCGACGCCTTCCGTCTCTACGGGACGAAGTGGTTCAGCTCCGCGACGACCTCGCAGATGGCGCTGACCCTGGCCCGTCCGGAGGGCAATCCGCCGGGAGGAGGAGGCCTCGCGCTCTTCTACCTCGAGGTCCGGAACCCCGACGGTTCGATGAACGGCATCCAGGTGAACCGCCTCAAGGAGAAGCTCGGCACGCGCATGGTGCCGACCGCGGAGCTCACCCTCGACGGCGCGCGCGCGTTCCCCGTCCTCGGCACGAAGGACGGGGTCAAGAACATCACGCCGATGCTCACGATCACGCGCACCTGGAACGCGGTCTGCGCGGTCGGTGGGATGCGTCACGCGCTCGCGCTCGCGAAGGACTACGCGCGGAAGCGCGTCGCGTTCGGCGCGGCGCTCGCCGACAAGCCCCTCCACGTCGACACGCTCGCGGCGCTCGAGGCAGAGTACGAGGGCGCGTTCCTGATGACGTTCCGGGCCGTCGAGCTGCTCGGCAAGGAAGAGGCGGGGGAGCTCACCGAGCAGGAGGCGGCGCTCCTCCGGCTCCTCACGCCGATCGTGAAGCTCGTGACCGGCAAGCAGGCGGTCGCGATCGCGAGCGAGGCCCTCGAGGCCTTCGGCGGCGCGGGGTACATCGAGGACACGGGGCTCCCGCGCCTCCTCCGCGACGCGCAGGTGCTCCCGATCTGGGAGGGGACGACGAACGTCCTCTCGCTCGATCTGCTCCGGGCGGTCGCGAAGACGGGGAGCCTCGAGCCGATCGCACGCGAGGTGGGCGGGGCCGTTTCCGGCTGCGAGCCGTCGCTCGTGCCGGTGGCGGAGCAGGTGATCCGCGCCGTCGATCACGCGCAGGCGTGGCTCGGTCGCACGCTCGAGGCCGGCGGCCCGGCGGGCGTGGAGGCAGGCGCCCGCCGGCTCGCGATGACGCTCGGCCGCGCCCTCCAGGCCGCGCTCCTCGTCCGCGAGGCGACCCGCTCGCGCGAGGAGAACGACCACGCGAAGCCCGCCGCGGCCGCCCGTCGGTACGCCCGGAACGGGATCGATCAGATCGTCGACGACCCCCTCGACGCCGACGCGCGCATCTTGGTCGGCTGAACGCGCCTTGCGCGTGTGAACGGCGGATCACGCGCGCCTCGCTCCGCGGGACACACACCGGGGGCCGCGTGGGCAGGGAAGCCCCTCGAATCGCGCGCGTGGGCGCCTGGTACGTTCTCTGCTCCCGGCCTGAGCTCCCCATGCGGTACCGAACCCTCGTCGCGCGACTCGCCGTCCTCACGACCACCACCCTCCTCGTCTCCGCCACCGCGAGCTGCTCGAGCAGCGACGACGCCCCGAATCCGTGCGCAGGCGTCCCCGAGGGGGACGAGGCGTGCCTCACGGCGCGGTACCTCCCGAGCGGCAGCTCGGCGGAAGCGCGTTGTCCCGGCTTCGCCATCACCGACGAGCAGATCGCCGGCCGTCGTGAAGTGGGGTTCTTCAAGGCGAGCTCCGTCAGCGAGAGCGCGATGGTCGGCTACGGGCAGGGGCTCCGCACGTTCTACGAGCCGTACGGCCTCACGTTCTTCGTGCGGAGCTTCCACGAGGGGGCGCCGCTCGCCCACGCGATCAGCGGCACGAACGCCGAGCTCGCGGAGGCGACGGCCAAGGCGGGCATCCGCGCCGGGGAGACGCCGACGCCGGAACAGGACGCGGCGCTCGAGAAGCTCGTGAACGACGTGCTCTTCGGGCCGCTCCGCGACTTCGTCCGGTCGCAGTCGAGCCCCGTGCAAGACCGCGTGAGCATCGTCGTGCTCGGTCGAGTCACGGCGCCGGACATCGCGCGCCAGCTCGAAGGCGTCATCGGCGGCCTAGGCCTGTCGCCCCGGCTCTTCCGCGACATCGCTGCGGGCGACGGGAACAAGAACCTCTTCGAGCTGATGGCGCTGCCGGAGGACTTCACGCCCACGCTCTTCCTCGGTCACGACGACATCACCCGCTTCTCCGCGAATCGAGACGGCATCGTCTCGCACGAGATGGGTCATGCGCTCGGGCTCCAGCACACGAGCGTCGCGGGCAACGTCATGACCCAGGGCCAGACGAAGCAGAGCTGCGTCCCCGGCCTCGACGGCGCCCAGGTCGCCCAGCTTCGCCAGGGCCTGACGGAGGAGGACGTGCATGCGACGCGCGAGAGCTGGGAGAAGCTCTTCGACCTCCGCGCGAAGCTGCACGCGCAGCTCCGAGGCACCTCGCCGCGGGGGCAGCCCCTCGGCCGCCCTGCGTCAGCGCCGGAACGAAGGTGAGGGCGACCGTCGGTGCTCGGCGTGCCCCCTCGTGCGCTTCACGGCTCCGGCGCATAGGCCGTGCTGCTCCACCGCATCCCCGCGCGTAGGTGCGCGACGAGCGCGGGATCGGTCACCTCGATGTCCAGCACGATCTGGAAGAGGTTGTCCTCGTCGCCGTAGATCGTGGCGTAGGTGTCCTCGTCGTAGCCACGCGCATGGAACGTCGGGTCCTCGTTGCGCCGCCCACGCTCCGTGACGGCGGCGATGAAGCTCGCCGCGAGCGAAGGATCCGCGTCGAGATCCTCGTCCGAGACGAGTCGGTCGAGCAGGCCACGTGGCGGGTACGACGGGAACGCGACGTTGTAGCGACCGGGACGGTTCTGGTGGAGCTGGACCGTTCCCGTCGAGCCATCACACAGGAGCATGAGCGCGAAGCCGGCGGTCACCCTGTCGTCGAACGGCGGCTCCGGCACCCTGCACGCCACCACGCGTACGCGCGCTCCTTCGACCTCGTCCACCCGCACCACGTCGAACGTCGGCGTCGACATCGCGGGGTCGTCTAGCACCGGAACGCGCCGGCACCCTCGCCGAACGTCGCGACGCTCCTCCGCTCGGGGACGTCCAGCCGCTCGCGATGCCGCGCGCGCATCGGGGCGAGAGGCTCCTCAGCGCTTCCTGGGCGCCGGCGGGGCGCTCGGGCCCTTCGGGACGGCGGCGCCCTTCGGACCCTTCTTGTCCTTCTCGTCCTCGTCCTCGTTCGCGGACTCCATCACGCGGGTGAAGACGTCCTTCAAGGAAGCGACCCGCTTCGCGTCCTTCGTGACGCGCTCGGGCTGGAAGACGCTCCCCTTCTGACCCTCGAGGAACGTCACCTTGTCGCCGCTCTTGTTCAGCGAGTACGCCGCGTCCACGGCGCCCTTCTTCGCGTCGCGCGAGAAGAGGACGAGGTCGTAGGCGCCGTCCGCGTCGGTGTCGTAGAACGCCCAGACGAGCCTTCCCATCCTGTAGAAGGCGGCCTCCCAGTCGTAGTCCTGCTGGCGCACGAGATCCTCGGCCGACTTCGTCGCGAGGTTCTTCGAGTCGCCGTCGAGGTCCACCATCGCGACCGCCGCCCCCTTGTCGAGACGCTCGAGCGTGCGGCGCGGGACGCCGGCGACCTCGCCGAACGTCCACGGCGCGCGCACCATCGCCTGGAGGGGCTTCGGGAACGATCCGCGCCCCTCGTCGACGCCGCCCATCCCCATCTGCTGCGCGGCCTTCTTGGCCTTTTCGTTCACGAGCAGCGAGGCGCGCACGATCGAGCGGCCGACGTACTGGGGCAGCTTCTTGCCGTTCCCCGCCTTCAGGTCGAAGGCCTCGGTGGTGAACTGCGCCATGCGCCCGAAGAATTCGTCCTTGTCCGACGGGTTCTTCGCGAAGAGCGCGAGGTCGAGCTTCCCGTCGCCGTCGCTGTCGTACATCGCCCAGCGTCCGTTCGGCCGGCCCACCGAGACGAAGTCGGGCGTGAGCTGCCGCTTCTCGACGAGCGTGCGGGCGTCGTCCCCGCTCTTCAGCGCCTGGAGCGCGGCGCTCCGCGTGTCGATGAACATCATGTCGCCCGACGGCCCGAACGCGTGGACCGCGACGGGCTTCTCGTCCGGCTTGCCCATCCCCATCGAGCTCGCGCTGGCGTTCTGGACGGAGCCCGCGAACGGGTCGGGGACGGTGACGTTCTCTGCGATGGCGAGCGTCGCCTCCGACGACATCTTCGTCCAGCCGAGCGCCTGCGCGACGACGCCGAGCCGCGACTTCTGCTCGGGCTTCTCGACGAGCGCGACGTCGACGGGCTTCTTGTCCTTTCCCTCGAGCGACTTGTCCTCGTCGAAGCGGCCGTTCTTCAGGCGCCACGCGACGTCGACGTCACCGTCGGCCTCCTTGTCGCGCATCATGAGGTCCCACCGCCCGTCGCCGTCGGTGTCGTAGAAGACGAAGAGATCCTCGCCGTGCTTCAGCGTGGCGATCTCCGCGTCGAACGGTCGGTCCTTCGTGCGCTTCTGCGCGTCGTCGTCCTGATCGAGATCGATGAACGTCGCCTCCACGCCGCCGAAGCCGAAGCCGCGGCCGATGCTGTTGCCGACGAGCTTCGCGGTCTCCTTCTTCCCGTCGCCGTCGAGGTCCTCGAACGTCGCCTCGCTGCCCCCCTCGCACCAGGGGTCGGGCACGACCTGGACGGCGCCCGTCGGGAGGTCCTTCATGAACGCGCGGATCTCGGCGACGTGCACGTGGAAGGCCACGGTCGTCGCGTCGAAGCGGAGCGACTCGTTGAGGCCCACGAGCTCGCCCTTGGCGTTGAGGAGCGGCCCGCCGCTGTCGCCGTGGGTGATGTTGCAGCTCGTCTGGACGGCGAGGCCTTGCGTGGAGCTCGCGATCTCCTCGCGGATCTGCCGCTTCCGCGCCTCGCACTGCTCTTCCCGCCGCTTCGACTCGCTCTCGGAGTCGGAGAGGTCCTTCAGCTTGCAGTCGCCGACCTCGAGGATGCTCGTGTCCCGCGTCTGATCGCCGATCCCGGAGATGTTGCAGACCTTCGCCGCCCAGAGCAGGCCGATGCCCGCGTGGCCGATCGAGACCACGTGCTCGCCGACCTGCGGATCCGCGGCCGAGAGCTTCACGGCGACGAGCCCCTTCGGCGGGTTCTTCATGCGGATGACGGCGAGGTCCTTCACGGCGTCCGCCTTCACGACGGTGCCCTCGTACGTCTTCCCGCTCCGCGTCACGCGCCCGGTGGCCTCGACCTCGGCGATCTCGAGCGAGACGTGCATCGTGAGATCGGGCTGGAGGAAGTCGTCGACGACGTGGTGATTCGTGAGGACCAGGCCCTCTGCGGCGTCGACGACGACACCGGAGCCGAGGCCGTCGCGCGTGCGGATGATGACCGTCGACGGCGCGGCGACGCGGTAGGCCTCGGAGGGGGACAGCGAGCCGGCGAGCGGGTCGGTGCGGTACTTCTCTCGGCTCGCCCCGGCCGCGGCCGGGGTGTCCTTCGCGCCGAACGCCTCGAGCAGGCGCTGCTTGCCGATGCAGCTCCGCGGGGAGGCCACCTCGCGCTCGCGCTCGAGGCTCTCGCCGACGTTCTTGGCGTTCGGGGACGCGGGCCCCGAGGCCGCGCCGCCGGACGAGCCGCAGGCGACGAGCGGGAGCGCCGCGCCGAGGAGGGAGAGGACGAGGGCCGACGTGCGACGTGCGGGCGAGATCATGGATGGGGGATGCTCACCGATGGGGTCCGGCAGGCGCAAGGATCCGGCAGCGGCGATCGGGATCTACGCTCCTCCCGCGCTCCCTCTTCCGTCACCCCTTCGCGAGGACGAGCGCCGCGAGCAGGGCGAAGCCGAGGACGACGAGGAGCACCGCCACGGCGAAGCTCCCACCCGTGGGCCGGCGTGCCATCGCCTCGCGCGCGTGCCCCGTCTCGTCCTCCGCCGTGACGCGCGCCATCGCCTCGCGTGCTTCCCTGGCGGCCCGGCCGAGGAGGATGACCTCGATGACGACCGCCGCGACGAGCGACACGATCGCGATCGCGAGGCCCGCCGCGCGCCGCTTCCTGTTGGTCGAGCTCCGCGCCGGCAGCCCGTCGAGCGCCGTCCACCGCGGAAACGGCTCCGCACCTCGCGCGAGGAGCCAAGGACCGAGGCTGCATGCCTTCCCGGTGTCGACCGAGGCGACCGGGCCGACCACGAACGGCCACGCCATCGCCGCGCCACCGAGGGTCTCCGCCCCGCGCGGCTCGCCCGAGACGACGAGCCAGTGGAGCCCGTCGCCGAGGGCGGGAGCGCGGAAGTGCGCGCCGTCCTCGACGCGCAGCGCCGCCGCGGCGACCCGGCCGCGCTCGTCGTCGACCTCGGCGTAGACCACGGTGCGCGGGTTCGGCGCGCGGATCTGGACGTCGAGATCGCCACCGCGAGGGACGGCGCGGGAGAACGTGGGCTGGAAGGCGCCCGCGGCGACGGGGAGGGCGCCGAACCACTCGCCTACCGTCCTGCCCCCGGCGACGGCCTCGATGCCGACGCCCGTGATGTGCCCCATGGCTCGCATCTTGGTGTGCGCCCACCGGACGGCCCCATCCCCTTCTCCCTCGCAGAGCGTCACGCTCGGGGAGGCGACGTCGAGCCCGGGCTCCGGCGCGATCGCGAGGGCGACCGACGCCGCGGGGATCCCTGCTCCGAGGCGCGCGCGGATCCACACGTCCGAGTCGAAGCCGGTCACGAGCCGCTCTCCGTCGACGAGCACGTCGAGCTCGACCGGGCCGACGCGCTTCGCGGGGCGCGCGGCGGTGCTCGTGCGGGACGCTCTTCGCGGGACGTCCTCCCAGCGCACCCGGCCCTCGGCGAGCGGAAGCGCCTCCCCGTCGGCGCGCACGACGAGGTCGAGCGGCATCCCGCTCGTGAGGCCCGGAAGCGCGAAGGACATCTCGGCGATGCCGTCCTCGTTGGTGTCGCCCGACCACGTCGCCTCGCGGCCGTTCGCGCGTGCCGTCACCTGGAGGCCGCGCATCGCGATGGTCTCTCGCACGCCGCGGTCGTCGAGGAGGGTGAGCAGCTGCCAGGCGAGACGCGGTGTGCCGTCGGCGGCCGGATCCCCGAGCGGGGCTCCGAAGACGACGGCGGCCCGGACGGCGTCCCCCGCCCCGACCCGGAGGCCGAGCATGAGGGTCGCCACGGCGGCGAGGGGCGCGACCGCCACGACGATCGCCCTCGCGCGCGGCGATCGGACGGCGCGCGGCGCACCGGCGGCAGGTTCGAGCGGCGTCGGATCGGAGGACATCAGGGGGAGGCGGAGCGGATCCATGGTCGCACGGCCGACCGGGTCCCCGCTCGAACCGTCCACGAAGCGTGACCCGTCGCTCCGTGGAAGGTATCGTGGCACTCGGGAGCGCTCCCAGGGACCGCACGTGTCGACCGCGGACGAAGATCTCGTGGCGTTCGCGAACGCCCGCCTAGGCACCGTCCTACGTGGCAAGTACCGCCTCGACGAGGTGGTCGGCTACGGAGGGATGGCCGTCGTGTTCCGTGCGACCCACCGGAACCAGGCCGAGCTCGCGGTCAAGGTGCTGCACCCGAAGCTCGCCCGCGTGAACGGGGTCCGGCAGCGGTTCCTCCGCGAGGGGTACGCCGCCAACTCCGTGAAGCACAAGGGCGCCGTGCTCGTCCTCGACGACGACGTCGACGACGACGGCTCCACGTTCCTCGTCATGGAGCTGCTCCACGGACAGTCCTGCGAGCTCATCTGGCAGCGTCGCGGCGGCACCTTCCCCCTCAAGTCCGCGCTCACGGTCGCCCACGAGGCGCTCGATGTCCTCTCTTCCGCTCATGCGCGAGGGATCGTCCACCGCGACATCAAGCCGGCGAACCTCTTCGTGACGAAGGCCGGGGCCCTCAAGGTCCTCGACTTCGGGATCGCGAAGGTCCTCGACGCCGTCTCCGCCCAGTCGACCGGGCGTCTCCCGATCGGCACGCCCGCCTTCATGAGCCCCGAGCAGGCGCTCGGCGAGTCGGACCAGGTCGGGCCGAAGACGGACATCTGGGCGATGGGCGCGACGCTGTTCTCGCTCCTCTCCGGCGAGCTCGTGCACGATGCGCCGACCGCGCACGAGATCCTCGTGAAGACCGCGACGCAGAAGCCTCGATCGCTGGCGACGGTCGCGCCCTTTCTCGCGAAGGAGGTCATCGAGCTCGTCGACAAGGCCCTCGCCGTCGATCCGGCGGCGCGGTGGCAGACGGCGGAGGAGATGCGGGACGTCGCGGCGCGCGTGCACAAGCAGTTCTTCCTCGAGCCGGCGTCGACGGCGAGCCTCCTCGAGCTCTACGGGGGGGACGACGTCGACACGGCGAACGCGAACGAGGCGACGGTCGTGCAGGTGGTCCCACCGAAGATGTCGACGCCACCTCCTCCGGACAGAGACAAGCCCTCGTCCGGGCGCATGCGCGTGAGCCCGTGGACCGACGAGAAGAGGACGTCGCCGCGCCTCTCGCTCGTCCTCGAGGACTCGTCCGTCTCGTCGCCCTCCCCCGCCTCGCCCCGGTCGCCCTCGCCGTCGCGCCGCCCCGTCGTCCCGCCGCCGACGTCGTCGCGTCCCGAGAACGGGATGGCGCCCTCGTCGCGCGGTCAGAGCGCGCCTGCCCAGGGCGCCCCCCCGAGCGACCCCGTCGTGGGCGCGTCCTTCAAGGGGCGGACGGCGAAGCTACCGGTTCCCTCGCATCCGTCGATGCCCGGCCTTTCCGGGCGTCCTTCGTCCCAGCCGGGGATCCCCTCGAGCCCGCAGCTCATCCCGACCTCGCCGCGGGCGCCGTCGTCCGCGCGGAACGTTCCGACCGGGCCGCGCGCCTGGCCGCCCCCGCCCGAGCTCGCGCCCTTGGGGAGCGCGACGGCGCGGCGGCGCGCGAAGCCCCCCGTCATGGCCTTCGTCGCAGCGGCGCTCCTCGTCGCGGGCGCGGCGGGAGCGGGATGGTGGTTCGCGACGCATCCGTCCGGACGTGCAGACACGCCCCCGACGCACACGCCGTAGCTACTTGGAGAACCGGAGCGTGGGGCGGCCGTCGGTCACGTGCCACACGACGGGGGTTGTCTCCGTCGCGCCGTCGAGGGCGCCCCGCGCGAGGACGATCTCGACGACGCCCGCCGCGGCGTGGACGTGGAGCCCGTCGTCCCTCTTCTCGAGATCGACGAACGCGTCGCGCTCGCCTGCGCGCACGAGGCGGACGCCGTACGCCTCGGTGTCGGTCGCGCGGACGCTGCGGAACGAGACGCGTGCGGGATGCACGGGCGCGCGCGCCGTCGCTGCCCGCTCGACCACGCGGCGCAGGTAGCGCGCGACGAGGGTGCCCTCGTGGCCCGCCCCCTTCACGCGCTCGAAGTCGACCTTGAAGCCGAGCCTTCGCATCGCCTCGTCGAGGATCACGCTCTGACGGACCGGCGACGACGCGTCGGCCTCTCCGTGGACGAGGAAGGCCGGAAGGTGACGCGCGTTCTCGACGACGTCGAGCGCGTTGACCTTCCGCGCCCCCGCCTCGCCGCCGAGCACGCCCTTCACGTACGTCGTGAGGTCGTACTTGCTGTCCCCGAAGTAGCTCGCGACGAACGCGAAGCGATCCGGACGGTGGAACCCGATGGTCGTCGCGCCCGCGCCCCCCATCGAGGCCCCCCAGAGCGACACGCGCCGGGGATCGATCGCGAGCGCGGCCTCGACGGCGTCGATCGCGCGCATCACCTCGGCCTCGGCGAGCTCGGTGTAGAGCGAGTTGCCGAGGCCGCTCGGCATCGCGAGCACGACGTCCCTGGCGTCGGCCTCCTCGAGGAGCTCGCGGTAGGCGGCGTAGGTCCACGGGCCTCCGTTCCACGGATGGAGGCCGACGAGGAGCGGCGCCGGCTTCGACGGGTCGTGACCCTTCGGGACGTACACGACGACCTCCCCGCCCCCTGCCGCCGCGCTCGGGCTCGGGAACGTGAGGGTCGTGAGGCCCGTCCGCGTGGGGAGGACGGCTCCGCCTCGCGGTGCCTCGCCGCACGCCACGCGGCGCTCGTACGTGGAGACGTTCACCTCGACGCGCACGTCGTGGGCCTGGCCGACGTCACCCTCGAAACGGATCACGCGCGGGCCCTTGCTCCCCGGATCCTTCAGGGCTCCGTCGACGAGGATGCGGCCGCGCCCGGCGCAGTGCGGGACGAGGAGCGCGCGGCTCGTGACCTGGAACCGGAGGACGTGGAGACCCGGGGATCGCGGCTTGCCGAGGTCCTCCCACGAGGTCGGCTCTGCGCTCCCGCCGGGCGGCTGGAGGGAGACGCTCTCGACGCCCGCGCCGTCGACGGTCTCGTGGAGCAGGTCTGCGGCAGCCTCGCCGGGGACGACGAGGAGCCAGGTGCCGAGCGCGATCGGCCAGCGAACCCTCACGCGAACACCATGGTTGCCGCGGAAACACTTGTCAAACGCCTCGGTCCCGCCCTAAAGGACCCCTGCGATGTCGACCGCCGAAGCCGCCCTCACGAAGCGCCCCGACGCGAGCTTCCTCCGGGCCCGTCTGGGCTCGCTCCTTGCGGTGGTCCCGCTCGGCGTCTGGACCGTCGCCCATCTGTGGCACAACCTCGCGGCGTTCCGCGGGGCGGCGGCCTGGCAGGCCGAGGTGACGACCCACAGTCACCCGATCGCGTTCTTCGCGTCGTCGCTCGTCGCCCTCCTCCCGCTCGGGCTCCACACGATCTGGGGCATCGGCCGCATCCTCTCGGTCCGGCCGAACAACACGCAGTACACGTTCTACGGGAACCTGAAGTACGCGCTCCAGCGCCTCTCCGCGATCGGCGTCCTCGGCTTCCTCGGCGCGCACATCTGGAAGGCCTTCCTCGATCCGCGCCTGAACCGCGGCGGGCCGGAGCCGTTCGCGGACATCGCCCGCGAGATGCACCATCACGGGCCGACGCTCGTGGTCTACATCCTCGGCGTCCTCGGGGTCGCCTACCACCTCGCGAACGGGCTCCAGACCTTCTCGATGGGCTGGGGCGTCGTGTCGAGCCGTCGGGCGCTGAAGAAGCTCGAGGCGGTGGTGCTCCTCACGTTCGTGATCCTCCTCGCGATGGGCTGGGGGGCGATCTACGCGCTCTGGTCCGCGGGGGCCTGATCCCCGACCCCGGCGGGGCCCGTCGACGCGGTAACCACGGCCGTGGTATGCCCGGCGCCACATGCGCACCCGCCGGTCCTTCACCCTCGCCCTCCTCGGGCTCGCGGCCACGTCGCTCGCCGGAGCCGGCTGCGGGAACAAGTCGAACGACATCCAGGTCGGGGCGTTCCTCTCGCTCTCGGGGTCGGACGCGACCTTCGGCACGGACACGCGTGACGGCATCGAGCTCGCGGTCGAGCAGCTGAACGCCGAGGGCGGGATCAAGGGCAAGAAGGTCAAGGTCCTCTACGAGGACGACAAGTCGACGACGCAGGAGGCCTCGCAGAAGGTCCGCCAGCTCATCGATCGCGACAAGGTCGTCGCCATCCTCGGCGAGGTCGCGTCCAGCCGCACGATCGCGGGCGGCCTCATCGCGAACACGAGCAAGGTGCCGCTCGTCACGCCTTCGTCCACCGCCGTCGAGGTCACGCAGGGGCGCGAGTACGTCTTTCGCGTCTGCTTCACCGACGAGCAGCAGGGCAAGGTCGCCGCGCGCTTCGTGAGGAACGACCTCAAGAAGGCGAAGGCGGGCGTCTTCTACGCCGCCCAGGACACGTACTCGTCGGGGCTGGCCAAGAGCTTCCGCGACGAGTTCAAGAAGCTCGGCGGCGAGGTCGTGGTCGACAAGGGCTACCAGAAGGGCGAGTCCAACTTCCGCACGTACCTCTCCGAGCTGAAGGGCGCAGGCCCCGACGTCATCTTCGTCCCGAACTACTACAACGAGATGGTGCTCATCGCGCGCCAGGCGAAGGAGGCGGGCATCGCCGGATCGATGTTCGTCGGTGGCGACGGGTGGGACTCGTCGAACCTCGTCGAGGGCGCCGGCAAGGAGCTCGAAGGCGCGTACTTCACGAATCACTACGCGCCCGACGTCCCGTGGCCGAACTCGAAGAAGTTCCTCGAGTCGTTCAGGACGAAGTACAAGCACGATCCGTCCAGCCTCGCGGCGCAGGGCTACGACGCCGCCGCCGTCCTCTTCGACGCGATGAAGCGCGCGCCGGAGGTGACGCCGGAGGAGATCCGCAAGGCGCTCGCCGCGACGAAGGACTTCCCGGGCGCGACGGGGACCCTGTCGATGGATGCGAACCGGAACGCGAACAAGCCGATCGTGGTCGTCCAGATCAAGGACAAGAAGTTCACGTACGCCTCGCAGGTGATGGCCGAGTGAACGTCGCCCAGGCGCTCTTCACCGGGCTGACGCAGGGGGCGATGATCGCCCTCGTCGCGCTCGGCTACACGATGGTCTACGGCGTCCTCAAGCTCATCAACTTCGCGCACAGCGAGGTGTTCATGATGAGCGCGTACTTCGGCCTCTTCCTCCTCGCGATCCTGGCGGGGACGAGCCCGACGGTGGCGATCGCCCTCGGGACGCTGCTCGCGATGGGCGCCGCGGCGATGCTCGGGATCGTCGTCGAGCGCGCCGCGTATCGTCCGCTCCGGCATCGCGGCGGCAGGAGCGCGCTCCTCCGCGTGACGCCGCTCGTGACCGCGCTCGGCGTCTCCGTCCTCCTCCAGAACCTCGCGCAGCTCCTCTTCACCGCGCGTCCGAGGCCGTACCCGCAGCTCCTCTCGGGGACCACCGAGGTGCCGGGCCTCGGCACGGTCGGCACGTCCCGCATCGTGATCCTCGTCGCCGCCGTCCTCGTGATGGTCGCGCTCGAGATCATCGTGAAGCGCACCTGGTTCGGGAAATCGATGCGCGCGCTCTCGTCGAACGAGGAGGCCGCGCGGCTGATGGGCGTGCGCACGTCGCGGGTCATCTCGATGACGTTCGCGCTCGGCTCCTCGCTCGCCGCGCTGGGTGCCGTCCTCTATTGCCTCGACCAGTCCCAGGTCTATCCCACGATGGGCGTCATCATCGGGACGCGCGCGTTCGTCGCTGCGGTGCTCGGCGGCATCGGGAGCATCACCGGCGCCATGCTCGGCGGGCTCCTCATCGGCGTCATCGGTGAGCTCGTGAAGCTGACGGACTACTCGGGCGGCGTCGACGTCCTCGTCTTCGTGGTCCTCATCGTCGTGCTCCTCGTGAAGCCCGCGGGGCTCCTCGGCTCCGTGCGCGTCGAGAAGGTCTGAACGGTCCGCGAGGGTCTGCGATGCGACGTGTCTCCTTCGCCGTCTCCGCCGTGGCCCTCTCCGCGGCCTGCGGGGTCGAGGTGGTCGGGACGTACACCGCGACGGGGGGCGAGCCGGGCGACGCCGGCCTCGAGGTCTCTCTCCCCGAAGGCGGAGCGGAGACGATCCCCGACGCGGCCGTGGAGGACGCCCCCGCCGGCCCGGACGCGGCTGCCGCCGATGCGGACGCAGGTCCGCCCACCGCGGTCGTGAGCTCCCTCGTCGCGCCCGACTCGCTCGCGGTCGACCGCGCGCGCCCCGCCGACGGACCCGTCGCGACGGACGGTCTGAGCGACGGCGCGTTCGAGGTCGTCGTCGTCGGCCCCGCGACGGCGATCGCGCTCGTCAGGACCGATGCGGCTGGCGTCGCGACGGGCGACCAGATCTGGGACTCGTTCGTCGGCGCGGATCCGATCCCGGTCTCGCTCGGCACCGTCTTCACGACCGGCAGCCAGACGTACACGCTCACCGTGCTCGAGGCGGCCGCGCTCGTCAACGACGTGGACGGTCGTGTGACCCTCGGGCCGGGCGTGCACGCTCTCCTCCTCGCCGGCGCGAGCGTCGGGTCCTTCGTCGCGGGCGAGCACTTCCGCGTCGTGCTCCGCAGAGGCGACGGCGCGCTCGTGTACGGCCCCGTGACCGCGTACTGACGCGCGCGGATCAGCGCTTGGCGGCGGGCCGCTGCTCGTCGTCGAGGCGCATCGCCTCGAGCACGAGGGCGCCGACCGAGCCGCGCGGGGGAGGCAGCGACGTCACCTCGCGCGGCCGGAAGACGAAGCGACCGGAGCGCCAGGAGAGCACCTTGCGCAAGACCTCGATCGGGGCTTGTGCGGTCTCGTCGACCTCGGAGCTCGCGAAGAGCCCGGAGGAGATGTTGAGGATCGCCTTGGTGCCGCTCCCCGAGGACACCTCGAGCGTCCCCGTCCGGCGCTCGAGCTCGAGCATCATGAGGATGCTCGCGAGCGGGAAGGAGGACAGGTCGCCGCGGAACGCGACCGTGAGTGACGGCGGCGCCGACGACGCCTCTTCGCCGGCGACCATGCTCTGGGGCCGGAAGCGACGGGCCATCGCGACGAGCGCATCGACCTGCGCGACGATCTCGTCGTTCGAGACCGGACGATCGAGGAAGACGTCCGCGCCGACGTTGAGCGTCTGCACGCGGGTCTCCTTGTCGGAGGCTTCCGAGACGACGACGAGCGGCACGCGGGACACCGGCCCGCCCTCGGTGCGGATGCGACGCGCGACCCATAGCCCGTCGATGTCCGGCAGGTCGAGGGCGCTCACGACGCAGTCGGGCACCGTGTGGCAGGCCTTGTCGAAGCCGTCGCGCGCGGTCCCGCAGACGTCCACCTCGTAGCCCTTGTTCGCGAGCTCCCGCTTCAGGAGATTCGACGTCCACTCGTCGGCGTCGATGACGAGTACGCGGCCGCGGATCACCCGGGAACGGTACCACGCGCCCGTCCACGAGGTCGAAATCGCGAGGTCAGGACGAGGTCCAGATCTCGGGAAACCTCCGCGGTTCGCGCTTACGCCGGCGACATTTCGTGGCGCCGTCCATGTAGCAGACGCTGAACGCGCGCCTCGGTTGACCTTGCCGGGTACGCCCGGACCGGTGCCAGACGTGGTTGTGGAGGAGAAGGACGTCGCCCGCCTCGGCCGGGAGCGAGACGATGCGCGGATCCGTCACGTCCCCCGCGAGGCCCACCGCGGCGAGGCGGTCCTCCGGGACGACCCCGCCGAGAGGCGTCGCGAGGCCCGCGAGGTGGCTCCGATCGACGACCTGCACGCAGGCGCCGTCCTCGGGAGCGTCGTCGATCGCCGTCCAGATCTGGAGCACCGGATCGCGGTCGAGCCCCCAGAAGTTCCCGCCGTCCTGGTGCCAGGGGAGCGGTGAGCCGCCTCCCTCGTGCTTGTGCATGATGAAGGCGCGGTAGAGGGTGACGGAGGACGCCCCCGCGTAGACGCGCATGGCGACGCGCCGGAAGGCGTCCTGGGCGAGCCATGCCCAGAAGAGCGGATCTTGCTCGAGCTTCTCCACCTTGCGATACCGGAGCGACGGCCCCTGCCAGCCCTGTCCGTAGGAGAGATCCTCGTAGCGCCCCGTGTCGGAGTCGTGCTGGAAGAAGAGGCCGGGGTAGCGGACCTCCCCCATCATGATCGCGTCGACCCGGGCGCGGAGGGCCGCCATCGTCTCGGCCGAACCGAGGCTCCCGAGCCGCGCCCAGCCGTGGTCGCGGTAATGGAGGATCGCTCGGTCGATGGCGTCGTCGTCGAGCACGTCGGTCACCGCACGTAGTACGTGTCCGTACCGAGCCACACGCGGTAGAGCGCGTCGACGAGCCCGCGGACCTCCGGGGTCAAGCCGCGGCTCACCGCGTGGACGCTCGTCTCGAGCTGCTCGACGCTGGCGGGCCCGAGCAGGATCGAATCGACGCCGGGCGCGCCTGCGAGCCACGCGTAGGAGAGCTCGAGCAGGCTCATCCCCTCCGCCCGCGCGAGCCCCTCGAGCGCCTCGGCGCGATCGAACATCGTGTCCGTGAAGTAACGGCGCTGGTAGAGGCTGTTCCTGTCGAAGCGCGAGCCCTTCTGGCTCGCCCCGTCACGCGTGTGCTTGCCGCTGAGGAGGCCGCCCGCGAGCGGGTTGTAGACCGTGGTGTGGAGATCGTAGCGCCGCGCGAACGCGAAGTACTCCACGTCGAGCTGGCGGAGGAGGACGTTGTAGAGCTGCTGGGCGATGCGCGGTCGCGGCATCTTCCTCGCGTCGGCGAGGTGGACCATCTCGAGGATCTGCCACGAGGCGTAGTTGGAGACGCCCCACGCGCGGATCTTCTTCGCCTCGAGGAGATCGGCGACGCCGTCGAGCGTCTCCTCGATCGGCGTGTCCTTGTCGGGCACGTGGAGGTAGTAGATGTCGATCCAGTCGGTGCCGAGGCGCTTAAGGCTCTCCTCGGCGGCGCCGACGAGCCGCTCGCGCGAGAGCCCCTCGGGCTTGCCCGCGACGCGACCGAACCCGCACTTCGTCGCGAGGACGACCCTGTCCCGCCGGCCCGCGAGCGCTTCGCCGACGATGCGCTCGCTCGCGCCGTCGTTGTAGGCGTTCGCGGTGTCGACGTGCGCGACGCCGAGCTCGAGGGCGCGCGCGATGATCGCCTTCGAGTCCTTCTCGCTCGTCCGCTTGCCGAAGTTCATGGCGCCGAGACAGAGGCGGGCGCGCGTCGCCTCGCCGCGCAGGTCGAGGACGGTCTCGAGGAGGGACTTGTCGCTCACCCCTCCGTGTCTACACCGCGTAGCCCGCGCGCAAAAGGGGCCGCCGCCGGGGGAGCGCGGTCGCCTCGAGGGCGAAGGCGCTCTACATCATTCGCCGCGCACGGCCTCGAGCTCGCGGCGCTCTGGGCGAAGTGAGCGGCCGGTCTGCGGCGAACCGCCCCGGACGGTGAGGACGCGCTCGCGTCCGCGGGGGCTCGCCCTGTAGCCTCCGAGGGTCTCCCCATGCAGAACGACAAGCTCGCCATCCTCGTCGGCGGTGGCCCCGCCCCCGGCATCAACAGCGTCATCGGCGCCGCCACCATCCGGGCGTGCCTCTCGGGCGTCGAGGTCCTCGGCATCCAGGACGGCTACCGGTGGCTGATGGAGGGCGACACGTCGCACGTGATGCCGCTGTCGATCGCCGACACGAGCCGCATCCACTTCCGCGGCGGATCCATGCTCGGCATCTCGCGCGCGAATCCGACGAAGAGCGCCGAGCTCCTCTCTCGCTGCCTCGAATCGCTCGATCGCCTCGGCGTCGGGATGCTCGTCTCGATCGGCGGCGACGACACCTGCTTCTCGGCCTCGAGCCTCGCCAAGGCGTCGAAGGGTCGGCTCAGGGTCGTCCACGTCCCGAAGACGATCGACAACGACCTCGATCTCCCGCAGGACGTCTACACCTTCGGTTTCCAGACGGCCCGCCACATCGGCGTCGAGATCGTGAAAAACCTGATGGTCGACGCGAAGACGACCTCGCGCTGGTACTTCGTGGTCGCGATGGGCAGGAAGGCCGGCCACCTCGCGCTCGGCATCGGCAAGGCGGCCGGCGCGACGCTGTCGCTCATCCCCGAGGAGTTCGAGCCCCATCCCGTGCGTCTCGACACGATCGTCGACACGCTCGTCGGCGCGATCGTGAAGCGGCTCTCCCAGGGCCGCCCCGACGGCGTCTGCGTCCTCGCCGAGGGCCTCGTCGAGGTCGTCAAGACGTCCGACATCGAAGGCCTGGAGGGCGTCGAGCGCGACGCTCATGGTCACCTCCGCATCGCGGAGGTCGACTTCGGCAACATCGTGAAGGCCGCCGTCCAGCGCCGGCTCGCCGAGATGAAGATCCGGTCGACGATCGTGTCGAAGAACATCGGCTACGAGGTCCGCTGCGCCGACCCGATCCCGTTCGACATGGAGTACACGCGCGACCTCGGCTACTGCGCCGCGCGCTACGTCATCGAGGGCGGCGGCGACGCGCTGGTCTCGATGCAGCGCGGTCGCTTCGTCCCCGTTCCGTTCTCCCAGATCATGGACCCCGTCACCGGTCGCATGCGGGTGCGCATGGTCGACGTGCACTCCGACCGCTACAAGATCGCGCGCAGCTACATGCTCCGGCTGAAGCGCGGGGACTTCGAAGACACGGTGGAGCTCGCGCGTCTCGCGCAGGCGGCGAACATGAGCCAGACCGATTTTCGCGCCCGCTTCGAGTACCTCGCCGAGCCGGAGTCACGCATGCCGAGCCTCATGCCCATGCGGGCGGCGACTCCGAACGAGTGACGGCGCCTACTTCTTGAACAGCTTTCCGAAGAGGCCGCCGAGGCCCTCCGTGGGCGCGGGCTGCTTGCTCGTCTTCGGCGGTGCCGCCGCGGCCCCGGCCCCGCCCGGCGGCGGGACCGACGCGCCACCGCGCATCTTGTAGAGGCGCACCTCGCGCGCAGCGTCGAGGTTCCTCGGGTTGAGCTCCATCGCCTTCTTGAAGTCCGCGTATGCCTTCCTCGAGTCCTCGACGCGCTTGAAGAGGAGGGCCCGGTAGAAGTACGCGCGCTCGCAGTTCGGGTTCCGCTTGAGGGCGGCATCGAGCATCGCCACCTTCTCGAGCGTCTTCTCCTTGCCGAGGTTCTCCGACCGCTGCGCCTCGATCCACGCCATGAGCGCGAGGTAATCGGCCTGCTCCGGATCGAGCATGAAGGCGCGCTTCACGAGCTCGTACGCCTTCGCGTTGTCGTTCCGCTTCATGTGGAACTCGGCCTTCTGGAACTCGGTCGCCGCCTCGAGGACGGCCTGCACCTGCGCCTGCTCGTCCGGCGTCGCGCCGCCGTCCTTCAGGAGCGTCATGTACTCGGCGCGGCGCTCCGCGTCCGTGAGCGTGGCGTGGGCTTCGGTGAGGTTCGCGAACACCTTGCTGCACGCGTCCTTCACGTCGGCGAGCGCGCCGGGGAGTCGGTCCGGATGCCACAGCTTCGCGAGCTGGATGAACTGCTTCTGGATCATTTCGGGCGTCGCGTCCTCGTCGACGCCGAGCATCTGGAAGTAGTTCTGTCCCGTGATGGCCTCCGCGCGCTCGAGGATCTTCCCCTTGAGGGCGTTCTGTTCGACGGTCAGCTCGCGCGTGCTCGACGCCGCGACGGGGACGGCAGGGGCGCTCGCCCCGGGCGCCGGCAGCGGCTGCGAAGGCGGGGGAGGCGGCGGCGCGATCGCGGGGGCGGACGGAGCGTCGACCGGTGGCGCGAAGGCGGCGCCCGGCGGGGGCGCGAAGGGCAGGGCCGGCGTCACCATCTCGTCTTCTTCCGGAGCGGGCGGGCTCGAGGACGCGATCGTGTGCGAGATGAGCGCGCCGATGTCCGAGCCGTGGCGCGCCTCCCCGGTGGCGCCGCCCTCCGTCGGCAGCGGGATCGCCTGCGGCATCGGGCTCGCGAAGCGCCCGTCCGCCAGGCTCGGTGCAGGAGGCACCTCCTCCACCACGAGCGGCTGGCGCTGGATCGGCCGCGCCTGGAGCTGCACGCGGGCGAACGCCTGCCCGGTCTGGGGGCCCGGCGCCGATGGCGCCGGCGGCGGCGGCAGGGGGCGCCCCGGCGGGCGCATGGACGCCGTCTCCACGATCTCGACCTGCTTCGTGATGACGAGGCAGTAGACGAGGAGCTGCGCGACGCTCGGCCCGACGACCTTCGTGGCCGCGAGCTCGACGACCCGCATCGTGCGCTGGCGGAGCAGCTCGACCGCCGACGCCTCCGCGCGCGTGAACTGGAAGCGGTCGACCTGCGCGGTCGGCCCGATGCGGACCGCGGCGCCGCCCAAGCGCTTCAGCGTCGCGTCGACGTGCTCCCACTGCGGCCGTTGCCGGATGCCGCGCCAGAGGACGGGGAGGGGGTCGAGCGGGGTCGGGAGCCCGCCGTAGCGCGCGAGCGCGTCGACGCCCTCGTAGAACGCGAACTCGGCGTCGGCGGGGAGCGTGAAGAGGTGCTCGAGCTTGCGTTCGAGCTGCGCCCGGAGGCCAATGTCGAGGCGCGCGTCGTCGATCGCGCCGAGCTCCTTCAGGATCTGCCCTTGGAGGCGAGGGCTCTCCTGCATCTGGGCGAGGGAGGTCGCGTGCGCGGCCTGGTCGACGAGCCCGAGCTCGACGAGGACCTCACCCAGGTAGTGCACGCCCTCGGTCGTCCGGACCTTCGCCGGGGCGCCGGCGACCACGACGAGCGTCGCGGCCGAGGCGCCGGAGGCGAGCAGCTCGAACGTCCCCGTGAGCCGCCGCTCGAGCGCGTAGACGAGCAGGTGCGGGAAGGGAGTCCGCGCGAGGCTGCCCTGGGCGGTCGGTGCGGGAGGGGTCTGCATCAGCCGAGCAAACGAGGCGAACCAGCCGATGATACACGGTTTGCCTTCGGATCCACGGCGCGAGGGCGGTAGACTCGGAGAGCTTCCGGGCCTCATGACGAGCGTCGCGTCCATCCCCAAACAGATCGCAGAGTTCGAGATCGTTCGAAGGCTCGGGGCGGGCGGAATGGCCGAGGTCTTCCTCGCGCGGAAGCGCGGCGCGGAGGGGACGTACAAAGTCGTCGTCGTGAAGCGGATCCTCCCGGGGTTCACGACCTCGAGGCGCTTCCGCGCGATGTTCATCGACGAGGCGCAGCTCGCGACGCGGCTGAACCACCCGAACGTCGTCCAGGTCTACGAGTTCTCGAACGAAGGCGACGAGGGCCACATCCTCGCGATGGAGTACGTCGAGGGCTGCGACCTCGGCCACCTCATCGGCGCGGCGAAGGCGAAGGGGACGCGGCTGCCGCCGTGGGTCGCCGCCTGGATCATCGCCGAGTCCGCGAAGGGGCTCCACTACGCCCACGAGAAGCGCGACGACGGCGGCCAGCCGCTCGAGATCGTGCACCGCGACGTCTCCCCGCAGAACATCCTCCTCTCCTACGAGGGGGTCGTGAAGATCGCCGACTTCGGGATCGCGAGCGCGCGGCTCGTGGACGACGAGGCGGGGGTCCTGAAGGGCAAGCTCGGCTACATGTCGCCCGAGCAGGCGCGGGGGGAGAAGGTCGACCGGCGGAGCGATCTGTACTCGCTCGGTGTCATCCTCTGGGAGTGCCTCACGGGCCGCCCCATCCACGACGGCCTCGGCGGCGAGGCGCTCCTCGACATCGTGCGGAACGGCGTGATCGAGCCGCCGAGCACCCACGTCCGGGACATCCCCGAGGAGCTCGAGACTCTCGTCTTGAAGCTCCTCGCGCCGAAGGCGGAGGACCGCTTCGCGACCGCGCGGGACGTCGCCGCCACGATCGGGCGTGCGATGCTCCAGCGCCAGGTCCTCGTGGACGCGGGGACGCTCGAGGCGAGCATCGCGCAGCTCGTGCCGCGGGCGGAGCCGCTCCCGATGCCCGAGCAGGTGGCGGAGCCCTATCGCACGCAGGCGGCCGCGCCCGTCGCGCTCGCCGGCGGCGATTTCCAGCCGTCTGCTTCGCCGGACGAGGAGCTCTCCAGCCCGGAGCTCGGCCCGCCGGCACGGCGTCGCAAGAGCATCCCGCCCGGCGGTGCCTCTCGTCGACCGGAGGCGCGAGAGGTCCGCCACGTGGCGATCGTCACCTTGCGCCTCCTCACCGGCGAAGGCGAGGAGCTCTCGGCCTCGGCTCGCCAGGCGCTCGTTCGCGCGATCGAGCGCTCGCGCGCGATGTTCGGGGACATGGCCTACAAGCGCGGGATGCGGTGGGTGTGGCCCTCCGACTTCGAGGCGCGCGCGATCGCAGGCCTCGGTCCGAAGCCCGCCAAGGCGGCCTCGGACGCGGCGTGGCTCGCGGTCGAGACCCACGAGGCGCTCCTCGCGATCGAGGAGGATCTTCCGCAGAAGGTGTCGGCGTCGATCTCGATCGTGCGCGGCATCGCCTCCGGCTCGCGCGATCCGGAGGGGAACCTCGTGCGCTTCGTGCTGCACGACCCCGTCTCCTATCTCGCCGACGTCCTCGCGCGCGCGACGCCTTCGCTCTCGACGTGGGTCGCGGGCGGCGTCTACCGCCTCGTTCGCCGCGACTTCCGGTGGGGAGACGCGCCTACCCTCGACCTGAAGAGCGAGGGTCAGAACGTCCAGAACCTCCCGCCGACGATGCGCATCTACGCGCTCGAGCGGAGCCTCTCGCGCGAGGAGAAGGCCGCCGAGCAAGCGAACGCGCAGAACGACCTCATCGGGCGCGACGCGGAGAAGGCCGAGCTCCACCACGCGTACCACGCGTGCGTCCACGGGACGTCGGGGCAGGTGAACTGCCGCGCGGTGCTCGGGGAGCTCGGGATCGGCAAGACGGCGCTCGTCGCCACGTTCCTCTCCGAGCTCCCTCCGCACGCTCGCCTCGTGCGGGCCGAGTGCTCGCCCGTCCGGATGGAGGTCCCCTACAGCGCGCTCGCGGATCTCGTACGCGACGCCATCGGGGCTTCGGGCGACGAGTCGTACGAGGACATGGCCGCGCTCATCGCGCGCGCGGGCGGCGGCTCGGCGCAGGGGGACTCGTCGAACCCGATGGTGGCTCGGCTCGCCGAGATCGCCGCCAACACGAACCAGCCGAATGGGTCGAGCTCGGAGGACGAGGACGCGCATTACCGGAAGAAGATCCTCGTCTCCGGCTTCCGCCACCTGCTCGCCGCGATCGCCCTCGATCAACCGCTCGTCGTCGTCCTCGAGGGGATGCAGTGGGCGGACAAGCCGACGCTCGATCTCCTGATCGAGATCCTGAAGACGCCCGATCCGCTCCCCGTCCTCTTCGTCCTCGTCACGCGCCCGGAGGATCGCGTCGCCGCGCTGCTCGAGGGCAAGGTCAGGGTCGAGCTCCAGGCGCTCTCCTCCGAGGAGCAGATCCGGCTCGTCGAGGCGCGCCTCGGCGTGACGGAGGGCGTCCGTCAGGTGTGCGCCGAGCTCATGCCCCGCGTCGGCGGGAACCCGTTCTACCTGCTCGAGATGGTCGACGCGCTCCTCGAGCGCGGGCTCCTCGAGATCAAGGACGACGCGCTCCACCGGACCCACGGCGCCGACCTCGAGGCGACGGGCCTTCCGTCGACCCTCGAGCAGCTCCTCGCCGATCGCATCCACGAGCTGCCGGGCGCCGAGCACGTCGTCGTCGACTGGCTCGCGATCGCGGGCGGACCCCTCGGCCTCGCCGACCTCGCCGAGCTCGAGGCGCGCGCGCGGAACAAGCCGCGCGAGCCGGGCAGCGGACCGCGTCTCCTCCGCGCGAGCGAGGACGCCATCATGCGGCTCTGTGCGCGCGGGCTCTGCGACCGGAAGGGTGACGTCCTCGACTTCCGGCACCCGCTGACGCGCGACGTCGCCTACGCGTCGCTCGACGCCACGACGCGCGTGCGGATGCATCGGATCCTCGGCGAGCATCTCGCCGAGACGGCCCTCGGTCGCGGCCTCGCGGCGGCGATCGTCGCGCGTCACCTCGCGAAGGGCGACGCGACCGAGCGCGCCGTCGACTACTACCTCGAGGCAGCAAACGCCGCGCGCAACGCGTACCAGACGCACCTCGCGACGCGCTACTTCCTCCGCGCGGTTCAGTACGCGCCCGCCAGCGATCCGCGGAGGCTCGCGATCCACGACGCGCTCGAGGGCATCTTCCGCGTGCTCGGTCGGCGTCGCGAGCGGAAGCGTCATCTCGAAGGGCTCCGTCGTTGCGCGAAGATGATCGGGACGCCGCGGGCTGCGTGCCTCGCGCTCCTCCGCACCGCGCGCTTCGACCTCGACGAGGGGTACCTCTCGCGCGGGCTCCCCGTCGCGAAGCAGGCGGCGCAGCTCGCGCATGGATCGCACTACGTGACGTTCGAGATCGAGGCCGAGATGCTCGTGAGCGAGCTCTCGCGCGAGCTGGGCGACGTGCAGGGCGCGCTGGCCGCGAGCGATCGCGCGCTCGCCGCGTGTCACCCGAAGGCCAACGCCAAGGTGCCGACGCGCGCGCGCGCCGACGTGCTCCGGACGCGCGGGGTGCTCCTCCGGCGCGTCGGGCGCGTGCGCGAAGCGGTCGACGCGTACGCGGAGGCGATCGCCGTCTTCCGGCGGCAGGGCGCGCGTCGTCAGGAGGCCCGCGCGAAGAACGCGCTCGCGTACGCGATGTTCGTGCAAGGTCGCTACGAAGACGCGATCGCCCTCGCGCTCGAGTCGATCCGCATCGATCTCTCGATCGGCGGCCGGTTCCAGCTCGCGAAGACCCTCACGAACATCGGGCACTCGTACGCTCGGCTCGGAGACATGCCGCGCGCGCTCGCCTACCTCCAGCGCGCCCGCGACGCGCACGACCGCTACGGCGATCGAGACGGACGCGCCGACACCCTCATCGTGAGCGCCGAGGTCTCCCTCGAGCTCGGCGACACGGACGCGGCGGACGGGTTCTTGCGCGAGGCGCTCCCCCTCGCGCAGGCGACCGGCAACGCCTACGACCTCACCCACGCCGCGCTCGGCGTCTCGGCGCTCGCGCGGTACCGTCGCGACACGGCGACGGCCATCTTCCATGCGCTCGAGGCGCGTCGCTCCGCCGAGCAGCAGGCCCTCGTCGCCTACCACTTCTACGCGATGGCCCTCGAGGCGGCCGCGCGCGTCGACGCGGGCGAGGTCCACGCCGCCACCCTCCTCGCGACGACGGCGATGGGCGCGGTCGAGGCGCTCCAGGGCTGCGAGTACGGGCTCGAGATCCGGGTCCTCGCGGCCGACGCCCTGAAGCGCGCCGCCTCCCCCCAGGCGCCGAGCGCACGCCAGCGTGCGGTCGATCACGCCTCTGCGCTCATGAGCACGATCCGAGACACGCGCCTGCGGAGGCGCTTCACCGAGCGTCCGCTCGTGATCACGCTGTTCGACAGCACGCCGATCCCGCACGCGGCGAACACGGAGGGAGAACGATGAGCGCCGTCTCGTCTCGCAGGCCGCCCCGTGAAGCGCGTCGCACGGCGATGATCCTGTCCGGCGGCGGCGCTCGCGGCGCCTACGAGGTCGGCGTCCTCTGGTACGTCTTCGACGACCTCTCCCGCATGCGCGGCGCCCCGCCGAGGATCGACATCCTCTGCGGGACGAGCGTGGGCGCGGTCAACGCCTGCTACCTCGCAGCGCACCTCGCCGACCCCGTCCTCGGGATGCGGCGGCTCGTGCACCTATGGTCCGAGCTCCAGATCACGCGGGTCCTCGGCTTCGGCGCGCGGCAGTTCGCGGGCATCCCGCGCCTCTTGATGGGCGGAGGAGACGTCGGCACCGGCCTCTTCGACGTGCGTCCGATGGCGGACCTCGTGACCCGCGAGATCTCCTGGCGGGCCGTCGCGCGCACGCTCCGGAAGAAGCAGCTCCGCACGCTCACGGTGTCGACGACGGAGGTCTCGACGGGGAGAACCGTCGTCTTCATGCAGAACGCGCCGGAGGTCGCCGTCCCGAGGACCTCGCCCCCGCGCACGCTCTTCAAGGCGGACCACATCGGGCCGCACCACGCGCTCGCGAGCGCGGCCATTCCGCTGCTGTTCCCGCCGGTCCGGATCGACGACGAGCTCTACCTCGACGGTGGGCTGCGCCAGAACACGCCGATCGCGCCGGCGCTCCGCCTGGGCGCGACCCACATCTTCGCGCTCGGGAGCTCGCGCGAGGTCCAGGGAACGCAGAAGAGCGAGCAAGGAACGGCCGACGCTCGCGCTCCGGGCGCGGCGTTCCTCCTCGGGAAGGTCTTGAACGCCTTCCTCCTCGATCACGTCGACGTCGACCTCGAGCTCCTCCGGAGGCTCAACAACGTCATCGTCGACGGAACAAACGCGTACGGCCCCGGGTTCCTCGAGGCGATGACGCGTGAAGCGCACCGCCGGAACCAGCCGGCGTACCGGTACGTGCGACCGTTCGAGATCCGGCCGAGCGAGGACATCGGCCGGCTGGCGAGCGAGCACGTGCGGCGCGGGAAGCTCATGGGCAACCCGTTCTTGACCAAGCGCCTCCTGAACCTCGTCGACATCGGCGCGGGCGACGAGTCGGACCTCGCGAGCTACCTCCTCTTCGACGGACACTTCTGCCGGCAGCTCATCGAGATGGGCCGCTCCGACGCGCACGCGCGGCGCGACGAGATCCTCGCCTTCTTCGGCGAGGCGGGCGACGACGAAGGCGGCGATCAGGACCTCGACGACACGAGCATGGAAGCAGCCTCGCTCTCCACCATCCCCCTCGGCACCTGATGCCCGTCGACCCGAACGACGTCGTGCGCGTGCTCGCGGTGGGGCTCTCCCTCTTCGGGCTCCTGGGGTGCGAGAAGGAGAAGCCTCTGGTCAGGGTCGACCCACCCGCCCCGAGCGTGCGCGCGGTGGCCTCGGCAGGTCCCGCCGTGAAGGTCGAGATCCCGGAGCTCGCGATCCGCGCAGGGACGACGACGACGGTGAAGGTCGCGTGGAGCTCGCCCGCGGGCACGGCCGTGAACGAGGACGCGCCGTTCCGCGTGCGGTGGAACCGGAGCGACGGCCTCGCGGACGCGCCGGCCGACGTGAAGGCGACGGGCAGTCACGCGATGGACGGCTTCACCGTGCAGGTCGCGCCCACCCCAGGGACGCCGAACGCCGTCCTCACTGGCGAGATCGACCTCGTCGTCTGCGACGTCGCCACGCACGCCGTCTGCGTCCCGGTGAAGCGCTCGCTGGAGCTCGGCTTCGTGGTGGTGAAGGACGGGCCGACCGAGGCGAAGGTCACGATCCCCCTCCCGCAGGCGAAGGGGGGGTGAGCTTCAGCGCTCCTCGCGAGGCAGTCTCACTGCTGGAAGCAGTAGAGCGGTGAGACCCAGATCGCGCCGACGCACGCGCCGCCGCTGCACCACTGGCTCCACCCCGAGTCGGTACGCGTGGCGAATCCCCAGATGGAACCGCCCCCGCCGCCGGTCCAGTTGGAGCAGCTGCTGCTCGCGTTGGTCATCGTCCCGTTGGCGCTGGTGTTCGTCCAGACCGTCACCTGACCCGCACCGCAGAAGTTCGTCGTCGGGGGCGCGCCGCCGAACTCCGTCTTCGTGATCGTCGTGACGAGGGCGCCGTCGACGAGGTCAGCCCAGTTGCCCGCGATGAGCGTCCCGTCGACGAGCTTGTACGGGATCGCCGACTGCGTGAACCGCGTCGACGGAGAGCCCGTCGAGTCGCTCACCCACGCGCGGTACGTGCCAGGGAGGTTCGCGGCGTCCGCGCGAGCCTGGCACTTCGCGTCGGCGCCGTCGAGGCCGCCGAGGTTGCCGCTGTAGCTCTCGCTCGTGACGAAGACGCGCTTGAACACCTCGCACGTGACCTCGACCGTGGTCACGTCGGCGCCCGCGACGACCCCCGAAGCCGTCGCGGTGGTCACCCTGCACGTCTCGTCTGCGACGCCGTTCGGCTGCGTCTTGACCGTCACGGCGTAGGGCTGCCCGCTCGCGATCGTCGTCGCGAACTCGAAGGCGCCGTTCTGATTCGCGTTCCGCGTCAGATCGTCGCCAGCGTTGTTCTGGAGCACGAGGCCGTTCCCCTGGAGCCCGGAGAGCGTGCCTCCGACCTTGTACTTGTTCGCCGTGCACGCGACGTTCAAGAGGACGTTCTGCCCGAGGACGTTCGCCTTGCCGTTCGCCACGGTGCACGTCTGCCACGGGCTGGTGGGCTGCGTGAGCACGGTGACGTCGTACTCCGCGCCGCTCTCCACGTTCGACGCGAGCGCGTAGGTGCCGTCCGCCGCGACGGGGAGATCGGCGGCTCCCTTGTTCTGGAGCACGAGACCGGTCCCCGCGAGGCCGGTGACGGCGACGCTGACGTCGTAGGTGTTGGTCGTGCACCTGACGTCAACGTTCGACACGTTCGCGTTCGCGATCGTGCCGGAGGCGGCGCCGGCGTCGCCGACGGAGACCACGCACGTCTGCCACTTGGCCGTCGGATTCGCCTTCACCGTGACCGCCCATGGCGAGCCGGTGGCGAGCGGCTTCGGGAACGAGAACTGACCGTTGGCGTTGACGGTGACGCTGTCCGCCGTCCCGTTGTTCTCGAGGACGAGATCCTTGCCCGCGAGGCCGCTGACGGTGCCGCCGACGGTGTAGAGCGTCGTGCAGTTGACGGTGATGCTCGTGACGTCACCTGCGACGACCGTGCCCTTGCCGCCGGTGACCTCGCACCTCTGCGGCGGTCCCGCCGGCTGCGTCTTGACCGTCACGTCGTAGGCGGCCCCGGCGGCGGCCTTCGTCGTGAGGGTGACCTTCTGGGTGGCGCCGGCCTGGACGGGGACCGTCACGTCGCCGAAGGTCTCGTCGGTGAGGACCAGTCCGGCACCCTGAAGCCCCACGACCGAGGCGGAGATCGTGAAGACCTTCGCGGGAGCCCCGGCGTCTCCTGCGGGCGAAGCGTCGACGGCGGCGTCGCCGCCCAGCGTCCCCGAGTCCCCCGCGGGGTCCGTCACCGTGCTCGCGTCCGACCCGCACCCCACCACCAGGAACGTGCCCGTGCCGAGCACGAGCGCCAAACTGCTCAGCAGCGTAAGGTTTCGCATGATCCCCACGCTACGCAGCGCGGCGCGAGCCGTACAAGAAAGCTCGCCTCTGCCCTGGCCGTTTCGTGGGAGAGGCGCGGCCGGTCACGCATGTCCGCGGTCCATGAACCTACCGTGGCGCGACGTGCCGTCGGAGCGGACGTCGGAGTCGGAAGACCTCGGGGACCCGAGCGTCAGCGCTCTTCGCGCAGGTAGAGGGCGTTGCCGTCCGGATCCTCGAAGCGGGCGAGCATGACGGCGCCCTCGTCCCTGCGATCGAAGACGATGCCGCGGTTCTCCAAGATGGCGATCGCCTCGGCGAGCGGCACCTTCGGGAAGAGGGCGACGCCGGACGCTCCCGTCCCGGACGTCCCGCTCTCCCCGGCGCCACGGGCGTAGAGGCCGATGCGGAAGCCTTCTCCCGCGTCGATGACGGCCCACGCCGCGCCGCCTTCTTCGACCAGCTTCATGCCGAGCGTCTCGACGTAGAAACGAACCGAGCGGCCCACGTCGCGGACGCACAGCCTCACGAGCCCCCCGCGGATCATGGCCGTCCTCTCGAGCTCAGGAGGTCTGGCCGTGACCGAGCTTCTTCTTCCCGTCCTGGAAGAGGATCTCGATCCGGCTCGCGTCGACGTCGACGACGACGCCCTTGCCGAACTTCGGATGGGTCACGAGCTGGCCCTTCGTGTAGCGGGCGACCATCGAGTAGGCGGCGAACGCGTCGTCGCCCTTGCCCTCGACCTGCTCCTCCCAGGTCTTGTCCGGGGTGACCGGCTTGGCCCAGAAGTCCGTGCCCTCGTCCTTCTCGCGCCCACCCGACCGCTGCTTCGTGCGCTTCATCGACATGACAGGCGAGACGCTTTACCAGATTCGCCCTCGCGTTCCAACGAGGGCCACTCTTGCCTTCGGCTCGGCGCCGTCCCAGAGTCCTCGGCGATGGCCCCGAAGCCTTCGAGCATGCCCCGGGACAGGCATGAAGAGCTCGTCCGTGAGCTCCAGGCCCACGATTACCGCTACTACGTGCTCGACGACCCTGTCGTGACGGACGCGGCGTACGACGTCCTCCTGCGCGAGCTCCGCGCGATCGAGGCGGCGCACCCCGAGCTCGTGACCCCCGACTCGCCGTCCCAGCGCGTCGCCGGGGAAGCGCGGCCGAACGTCGTGAAGGTGCGCCGCGAGCACCGCATGTTCTCGCTCGACAACGCCTACTCGGCGGCGGACATGGTCGACTTCGACCGTCGCGTCGACGAGGGCCTGCCGACGGGCGAGAAGGCGAGCTTCACCGTCGAGCCCAAGCTCGACGGCGCGAGCGTCGAGGTCGTCTACGAGGGCGGTCGGCTCGTGCTCGCGACGACGCGCGGCGACGGGGCCGAGGGCGAGGACATCACGATCAACGTTCGCACGATCCGCGGCGTCCCCTGCCGTATCCCGCACCAGGGCAAGCTCACCCTCCGCGGCGAGATCGTCATCTACCGGAAGGACCTCGACGCGCTCAACGTCGAGCGCGAGGCGGCGGGGCTCGAGCGCTTCGCGAACCCGCGCAACGCCGCGGCCGGCGCCGTCCGGATGATGGATCCGCGCGAGGTGGCGCGACGTCCCCTCCGCGCCCTCTTCTACCAGCTCGTCGAAGGGCCGAGCCTCCACGCGCGCCACTCCGAGACGCTCGACTGGCTCGCGACGCAGGGCATCCCCACCCACCGGCTCCACGTCGTGACGCCATGGGAAGGCGTCCTCGACGCGATCGCCGCGATCGACCGCGCGCGCCCGACCTACCCCTACGAGACCGACGGCGCCGTCGTGAAGGTCGACGCGTATCGCCAGCAGGGGCTCCTCGGCGCGACGAGCAAGTTCCCCAAGTGGGCGATCGCCTACAAGTTCCCCGCCGAGCGCGCGACGACGAAGATCCGGGACATCGTCGTCCAGGTCGGTCGCACGGGCGCGCTCACCCCCGTCGCGATCATGGACCCGGTCGAGCTCGCGGGGACGACCGTGACCCGCGCGTCGCTCCACAACGGAGACCAGATCAAGGCGCTCGACGTGCACGTCGGCGACGAGGTAGAGGTCCAGAAGGCGGGGGAGATCATCCCGCAGGTCGTCGCCGTCGTGTCTCGCTCGCGCGAGGCGGGCAGCGGTCACTTCCAGATGCCTTCGAGCTGCCCCGTGTGCGGCTCGAAGGTCGTGGCGCGCCTCCGCGAAGTCGACAAGCCGGAGCTCGGCGCGGAGGCCGCGCTCCGCTGCCCGAACCGCGCCTGCCCGGCGCAGGTCCAGGGGCGGATCCTGTACTTCGCGAGCCGCCCCGCGATGGCGATCGACCACCTCGGCGAGTCCCTCGTCGCGCAGCTCGTCGAGAAGGGGCACGTGAAGGACGTCGCCGATCTCTACGACCTCGACGAGGCGACCGTCGCCGGGCTCGAGCGAATGGGCAAGAAGAGCGCGCAGAACGTCGTCGCCTCCGTGCAAGCGTCGAAGGAGCGCACCCTCGATCGGCTCGTCGGCGGCCTCGGAATCCCGCAGATCGGCCAGGTCGCGGGGCGGCAGGTGGCCGAGGTCGGCCACACCCTCGAGGCGATGCTGGCGTGGAGCCCGGACGAGGCGCGCGAGAAGATCGCGAGCATCCACGGCTTCGGCCCGAAGATGGTCGACAGCGTGGTGGAGTTCCTCCGCGACGACGCGGAGCGCGCCGTCATGCAGAAGCTCGCCCTGCGCGGCGTCGGGAGGCCCCAGCCGAAGGAGGCCGTCGCGACGGAGGGCCCGCTCCTCGGCACGTCGTTCTGCGTGACGGGCGTGCTCACGCGCAAGCGCGAGGACGTCCACCTCCTCCTCCGCGCGGCAGGCGCCACGATCCACGACGCCGTCAAGAAGGGGACGACCTACCTCGTCGCCGGCGACAAGACGGGGAAGACGAAGCTCGATCAGGCGAAGAAGCACGGCACACGCGTCGTCACCGAGGAGGAGATGGATCGCCTCCTCGCCGGTGAGACCCTGCCGGCGGCGAGCTGAGCCCCCATGCGCATCACGCTCGAGCACCTCGACACGCGCGGCCTCTCGCTCGAGCTCTCCCCCGACGAGCACGTCCGGATCCGCGCCGTCGCCGGTCTCCGGGGCACCGTCGACCAAGGGGAGACGGTGCGCGTCGAAGGCCTCGCGGCGGCGCGCGTCGAGCTCGACGCGCTCCACCTCCTCTTCGGCACCGTGAGGCTCTCCGCGGGCCGCGACGCCGGCCTTTCGGACGTGATCCTCGCCTACGATCGCAGCGCCGGGCGGACGACGCTCGATCTCCGTTCGGCCGCCGTCTCGGTCGCGGGGCTCTCCGTCGTCGCCGGTGACGTCACGGTGGAGGGCGACGTCACGATGACGGACGTCCACGTCTGGCAACACGGCGACGACGGCGGTCTCGCCGCATCGCGCGTCGTGTTCGAGCAGGTGCGGCTCGAGCTCCCCGGGGCGAAGATGGTCGCCCGCGACGTCGTCTTCCTCGATGCGGCGCTCACATGGGGCGCCGCGGGCGTCTCCCTCGTCGCGGGCATGATCGACGTCGGCACGGCCGAGCTCACGCTCGCGTTCGGCGACAAGCGCGAGGCGAGCGAGGCTCGCGCGAGCGTGCCGTTCGATCTCCGCACGCTCGACGCGATCTCGGGGCAGGTCGACGCGGACCTCACGGTCGACCTCACCGTCCCGGTCCTCGGTCACCGCGTCGCCACCCATCGCTTCCGCATCCCCATCGCGGAGGGTGCGCTCGACTATCTGTCGCTGGAGAACGATCTCGCCGCCCTCGAGAACCAGCTCCTCGACTTCGCCGTCCGGGACGGCGCCCTCGTCCTCGAGCGCGGGATCCCGCTCCTGCCGACGCGCGGTCGCGGCAAGCCCATCGTCGTCTGGGACCTCTCGCCGGACGATCTCGCGCTCGCCGAGCAGCGCCGCGTGCGGCTCGCCGTCCTGCCTTCGGCTCGCCTCGCGAGCGACCTCGACACGGAGCCGAGCACCGAGCCGGCGCGACCGCCGAGCGTCGCCCTCCGCCGGCTCGACGTCGTCGTGGAGGCACGCCTCGCCCTCGCGGCAGACGACGTCGATCGTACGGGGCCGGTTCGTCTCCGCTCCGCCTCCGCCGTCGTCGTCGCCGGCGAGGTCCACCACGACGCCGCCGGCCCGCCGCGCGAGGGCGCGCTGCGGGTCGAGATCACCGCGCTCGAGGGCGCGCTCGAGGCCTTACCGGCCGGATCCCAGCGCATCGATGCGTCGCGTGTGCACGTCGCGCACGTGACGGAGGCGGACATCGGCTTCTCCGGCGTGAGGCCGTCCTTCGCGCGCGTCGTGCTTAAGGGCTCGTCCCTCGCGGGCTTCGCCCTCCGCCCGCGCTAGCACTGCCAGGTAGTGTCAGCGCCTGCGCGGCGGAGGACGCGGCGGTTCCATCTCGATTTCGATGTCCATCGAGTCGAGGTTCATCGTGTCGTCGGGGTTGAAGACCGGCGGAGGGGAGCGACGCTGCGCCGTCGCCGCGGCGACGGCGTGGGGCGGCAGGAACTCGGACGGACGGCGCACGATGGTCTCGCCCTCCCAGTCGTCGGGGATCGGCGCGCGCGGCAGCGGCGCCTGTACGGCGGGCGGCGGCGCCCCGGCGGCAGGACGCGCCATCGGGATCGCCTGCCCTCGTTGGCCGTGGGAGGGCGGGCGCTGCTGCGCCTGCTGCGGAGCCGGCCGCGGCTCCGGGGCTGGCTGCATCGGCGGCATGTGCTTGCCGGGACGGAAGACCTCCGTCGGCACGTCGTCGAACTCCGACAGCTTGTTCGACGACGGCATCGCGTCGATCTCGATCGGGATGTCGATCGAGTCGCTGCTCGGCACGGCTCGCTGCGCGCCCGTGCGGCGCGCCGGGACGTCGATCCGGGTCTGCGGCTCGCCGAGATCGCCGCTCACCGGGGCTGCGATCGGGACCCGGCTCTCGCTCATGCTCCGCGCGAGCATCGCGGCCGCGGCCCCCGGC